>NZ_JAUBOJ010000511.1:0-4346 GCF_036700185.1 Microcoleus sp. BM001215392
GTGGGAGAAAACGGCCTCGGCGAGCGTTCGCTGTTCGATGATGGGGGAAGCGGTGAGATTTGCGATCGCCCTTTTGTGGGAATGAATAGACATAAAATCCAGCCCCCATTAAAAATCCTCCCACCGGATCTCGATTTAACTTTGCGATTTGTTAGAATATAGTTCAGTGTCCTGCTTCAAAAGCTCGCACAACTCATCCAAACTTTCCTGACGCTGTTCAATCAGCTTTTTACCTCGCTCCTCTAGGTACTGAATATTACTGGGACTTGCGTTGTCCATTTGATCGTGACCATTATCGCTACTCAATGGAGTTTGAAAACGATAGTAGTTTCTGTTCTCTCCTTTAGTCACCATTAGCTGATTGAGTTGATACGCAACAGATTCGCTTTGACCATCTAGAACAACGTTAAGTAAGGGAAGTGCCCATTTAGCTTGTCCCCAATTTTTAACGTCTCTATACTTATATTGCTTAGTTAGTGAGCCAGTACCCAAAGAAACAACAAGGGTATCATTACGTTGTAGTTCTTCAGCATTTTTCTGCTTTCTTTTGTAAGAAATCATCGCCTCCATCATTGCGAGTGAGGAAGGATTATTTGCAAAAATTCCGCCATCTACCAAAGCGTAATATCCCTCATCAGTATGATGTGCTGTTTCGAGTTTGTAGGGTGGAAAGAATGTCGGTGCAGCAGAAGTTGCCATTGCTGCCTCAAACATTTTGAATCCCCTACATATTTTGCGGCTATCGAGACTATCGGGTTGCTCTGCGTACCGATTGCTTGTAAAAAAAATTGGTGCTCTCAGTTCGATATCATAGCTCGTGATGAAAATTTCTCGTAATGCATCTTCAACCTTAGCTTCACCTAGAAGCTCCTTTAAAACTTCTTGCTTACCTTGTGGGTTGTGCTTGGGTTGTACCAAATCATCAAGCTCCCCTGGAATATACTCATTAAAAATCTTTTGTCCATATTTGTGATAGAAATTTACAAGTTCTGCCGCTGTATACTCTGGCTCATGATTGATGTTAGAGTCTGAGTTGCGTTTAGTTAAACCGAGTGCTAAAATTCCTCCTGTTGAAGTGCCTGCAATAAAATCAAACATTGTTGCTATGCGTTTTCCTGTGCGCTCTTCAATGTAGTTGAGAACGATCGCAGGAATAATACCCCGAATACCACCACCATCAATTGAGAGAATTCTTCTCTTGAATTTAGTACCCATAATACGTACTCCTTGATATCTTGCTTAAATGGTCAACAAAACTGATTCTAAGAACTGGTTGCTTCGGCGCAAAGTATCTTTTAGACCAAAGCAAATTCATCTACCATCAAAAGAGGTGATCATCCGGATAACCGCAGCAGATATCAAAGAAGACGATTAGTTTCTGTTTACCAATCTTGGCTCCCCAGCCGGCGGCCCGCTAAAGCCCTCACTTGCTCGTCTGCGTCGGAAACTGCGAGCGATCGCACCAATGGCAAAGTTTCGGCATTTTCGGGATAATGTTCGATAATTGCTTCGAGTGCTGTAAACCGGGGATTGTAAGCAAAAGAACCGGTTCTATCGTAGGGATCGGTAAGAGCTCTGCGGCGCAAAAACTCAAACATTCCCGGTTCGTCCTTCCATCCCCGAATTAACTCTACCAGGGCGATCGCCCGCACCTGCGAATTTTCATCTTGGGCGGCCCTAATTTTCAGCCACTCAAAAGTTTGAGACCCATTTGTCCGCCCCCGGGCTAACTTTTGCAAAGCGATTTGTCTGAGGGCCGGACTCTCATCGCCCTCTGCTTTAGCCTCCAGCATCCGCAAAGTTTCAGCAGCATCGGGCCAGTTTCGAGCGAGTTCCTGTACCGCCACTTCGCGCACCTCCTCATCTCCAGCATCAAGCTGAATTTTCAACCAAGGCAAGGTTTCCGGCTCTTCTGGCCATCCCCGCGCTATCTCTCGCACCAGCACGCTCAGCAAGTGAGCATCTTGTTCCGAATCGGCTAGTTGCTTGAGAAAAGGCAGCGTCTCGCCTCTGTGTCGCCAGCCTCTTGCTATCTGTTCCACCGCCGTTTCTCGGACGTTGATGTGTCTGTCTGATTCAGCCAGATTTTTCAACCACTCAAAGACTTCGAGACTGGGTGACGGTAACGTGGCTGCGGCGACTACTACCACTTGGCGCACAGTCCAATAATCGTCTGAGTCAGCAACAGATTGTAGCAGCGGCAGTGTTTCTGGGCTGTCTGGCCAACCTGCGGCGATCTGTTGCAGGGCTATTTCGCGCAGTTCGGCGTCGAGATCGCTCGTAGCTATATTTTGCAAAAAAGCCAGAGTTTCGGGCTTAGATGGCCAGCCAGAGGCAATTCCTTGGACAGCCGCCTGCTGGACGGTGGAACTCGCGTCCGACTCAGCGAGACTTTTCAGCAGCGGGTAAATATCTGGTTCGCCCGGCCACTTTCGCGAGGCCAATTCTTCGATCGCTGCTGTGCGCACTTCTTCGCTACTGTCGGAGGCTGCTAGAGTTTTCAGGAGCAAGCAAACCTCGGCATCGGCGGGCCAGCCTGCTGCTAATTCGCGCACCGCTACTGTTCGCAGGGTAGAACTTCCTGTCTGGGCAAGGTTTTTGAGCTGGGACACCGTGCCTAAAACGCTGTGCCAACCTCTGGCTATTGCTTGCCACGCTACGACTCGCACTCCCAAATTTTCGTCGGATTCGGCGGCCGTTCTCAGCAGCAGCAAGGTATCTGTGCGATCGGGCCAAGTTCGGGCCAACTGTTCTAGGGCGCAGGTGCGGACGGCGGGGCTGCGATCGGATTGAGCCAGAACCGCCAGCAGCGGCAAGGTATCGCTTTTAGAGGGCCAACCAGAAGCCATTTCTTCGATCGCGGCCGATCGCACTGCCCAACTTCGATCGGATTTAGCCAGGTTTTTGAGCATCAGGTAAATTTCTGGATCGTCAGGCCAACCGCCGGCTATGGCTTTGACTGCTGTGGCCCGGACTTCGCCGCTGTCGCTGGAGTGTGCTAGTATTTTCAGCCAGGGCAGAGTTTGCGGGTCGTTTTTCCAAGTTTGGGCGATCGCCGCGATCGATCGATAACGAATTTGATAAGTTTCCTGCAATTCTTGAGCGCTTTGATAAAGAATCAGAAAAACCGTACCGTATTGCGATAACTTTTTTAAAGCATTTAACAGTTTTTTTTCAGTTGCTTGATTAACACCGCATTTAATTTTTGACAAGCATTCTGCTGCTAGAAAAAAATTAATAAATCTTTCTTGTTGACCGTTGATAGCGGTCAGATATTCTATAATTTGGTTCGCTGTTTCTCGATCGACCTTAGCTGCAATTTCTGTGAGTAAATCATGTAAAGATTCGTCGCGCCAGTGCTGGCCGAAAACTTGTGTTGTAAGTTCCACCCCAGTCAGTTGACCAGTTTTGAGTTGTGCGTCGATTAACTCGGCCACAGTCTGGGGATTATTTTCGGAAACAATTTTTTTAAACAACATACCGATCTCCTGCCCCCTGGATTTTGTTAGTCTCGAAAATCTGAAATCATCTTTGTTATTAGTTTAGACCTTTTTGAGTTGGGCGAGTATGCAGCCGACGATCGAATCTATTTTATACCAAAGCTACTTGCTCTGGAGAGCTTCAAGGCAAAATCCGCCACCACCCAAAATTCCTTTGGGTGGTGGCGGATCGATATCGAACAATTAAGCCTTTGAATTTAGCTAACAGCTACCTGCACGCGAGATCCTGTCACCCGAACCCTAAAAGTCTGAATTTTTACGGTTTCATCGTCCAAACACTGGCCCGTAGCCAAGCTAAAATTCTGCTTGTAGATGGGAGAAGCAACTTTCAGAGTGCCGTTGCGATCGCCCACAAGTCCTCGGGACAACACAAAAGCCTTGCTAAACGGGTCGTAATTGCTCAAAGCATACAGTTCATCCCCGTTTCCCACTCGGAAAACAGCCACTTGTTCCCCAGCCACCAAAGCGCAAACTCCTGTATTTGGGGCGATCGCATCCAGGGAACACACATCTACCCAAGTTGTTACTGTATCGGAAACCTGTAATGATTGAACCATTTTTTTCCTGTTAATTTAATATGACTAATCTCGTTCCCAGTCTACGGCTTTCATCGTATCAACAATTAGCTAAAACCTACGAGCGCTCTCGTTTGTCTGGGAGCCTCGATCCCCCTCGCATCCCCCGATCAAAGGGGGACGCAAGATAATACTCCTGTTCCTCCCTTTTTTTAATGGGGTTAGGAGAACTTTGATAATACTCCTGTCCCTCCCTTTTTTTAATGGGGTTAGGAGAACTTTGATAATACTCCTGTCCCCCCCTTTTTAAGGGGGGAGATCGGAAGAGCGT
>NZ_JAUBOJ010000512.1:0-4340 GCF_036700185.1 Microcoleus sp. BM001215392
CTTAACAAGGGGGGGATTGAGGGGGGGTTCTTTCCTCCTCTCAATCAAAGGATTGATGAGAAAATGAACGAAATAGTCGGTAAACTGCACAGATTTAGTCGATTTTTGTTATCGGGTACGCCTCCGAACGTACTCTCAAGCTACTCTCAAGCAATGCAGGATTGGGCCGACGAGTTGGTAACAGCCGGCAAATGCGATGTTGTTACCTGCGAACACAGCGTTAACGAGATTTACGTGCGCCCAGAATGGCGACAAAAACTGCTGACAGTGGCAAATATTCACAGTTCCGTTTGGGGAACTTGCAGGGAAATTTTAGCCACTGGTACTTCCCAAAAACCCCTGCGCGATCGACTAAATTTGCCCTTGCTCGCCCGCTACGAACGACGCTACTGTGCTAAATTCTCCCGCATTGTCGCCACCACATCCACCGACAGAGAGCAACTCCTAGAATTGCTGTCGCATCCGCAGCCAAGAGGGAAAGCAGATTTGTTTGTACCTCCCATTGATGTCATTCCTAACGGCGTGGATTTGGCAGAATTTCCCTACCGCTCGATCGATCCGGGAGGACATACCTTAATTTTTGCAGGTGCAATGAACAATTTGCCCAATATAGACGGCGCCCTGTTTCTGGGTTTGCAGATCCTCCCGCTTTTGCAGCAGCGATATCGGGATGCTACCCTCACCTTAGTCGGGGCCTCGCCAATCCCGGAAGTCTTGGCCTTGGGGAAACTCCCGGGAATTCGAGTAGTAGGCAGGGTGCAAAGGATGGCAGAATATTTGCATCAGGCTGCTGTTTGTGTGGTGCCGATGCGGATTGGTTTTGGGATAAAAAATAAAACTTTGGAGGCGATGGCTGCTGGAACGCCCGTCGTCGCAAGCGATCGAGGTTTGGAGGGTTTAGCCATCGGCGGCGGCCGACAACCGATCGAGGCCTTGCGGGCGAACGAAGTTCAGGAGTATGTTGAGGCGATTACCAGTTTGTTTGAAAATCCTGCGTTAAGACAGCAACTGTCTGCAAGCGCGCGTTCGCGAATTGAAAGCCAATACACCTGGGATATCATAGGTCGGCAGTACGATCGGCTATTGCAACTTTAAACTCGAAATTCTAAAATCTAACTTCTAAAATTGGACGGACGATGGAACACAAAATTAACCCCTCGAAACGCCGAGTCAAACCCCCAGAACCTCAAAAAGTTGCTCCTCCTCCGACAAGACGCCGCCGCCAAGCCCGACGCTCCAACAATCTTCCAGAGTCCGAGCTTCCCATACCGGCTTCCCCAACTCCCGTCAGATATCCTTGGAAAAGACTGGTAGCTAATTTGACAGCCCTCAGCGTCTTGTGCGGTTGTGCAGCTTTGATGGGAGGTGGTGCTTTGCTCAGTTACCAGCTAATTGTCGATCCCAACGGTAACAGGTTGATCGCTCAATTTGTACCTGGATGGTCGCCCTTACCTACAGGTAGCAGAGATTCAATCCAAACTCTCGCTCAAATCAAAGCTGGCGTCCGCAAATTGGGATTCGTCACCGGCGATCCCCTACCGCTTCCTGTTGATAAATCCGGCGATAATACTATTTCCGATTTGCTGTTGCCGATCGTGGTAGAAAGAACTGTTAACGCTTCTACTGTTTGCAAAAATCCTTGCCGTCAAATTGTCGAACTTCGGGTGTACAAACGGGTGCAACTTCCCGATCGCGATTCCGATAAAGAGCAGTATTTTCAGCTAGCAAGTTCAGTAAATATAGAAGGCCCTGCTGAATCTTTTGTCATTGCTTCTTTAGGTGATTCTCAATCAAACAATCAAGCCTCCAATCAGTCGCTTCCCCTGACCGAACTGCGCCGCTTTGACGGAAAACCCCCTGGCTCGGGGATTTGGTTTAATGTCAGCGGTAAACTGGTGCGCGGGGACAAAAAAATTCCCTACGGTCAAGTCGTGCGCTACAACCCCAGCCAAAATCATTTAATCTCGCTGTTGGATTGGGCTAGTGCGGCCGGACAACAGCCAAATTGGCAGCAAATTGTTAAGGGCCAAAACCCGCAATTGGCGATCGACCAAACAATTGGTTTAGAGCCGCAATTTACGATTTATCAAATCGGGTCGCGCGAATTTGTCCCCAACCCCGTTCAGTTAACAGCAATTTCTTTAGAAGAATTTGCCTTGAATGACGAGACTTACAAAAATGGGCTGAGGCTGGCAAAAAGCGGGCTGTGGTCTCCGGGATTAAATGTCATGCGTTCGGCCAAGATCAAAGCCGGCCAGAATTGGCCCTTGCTCGCGCAAGCTCAGCTAGAGACGATCGAATTTCATGCTAAAATTACTCGCGCTCAGGCGATCGCATCTTGGGCCAGTCCCAGCCAACAAGTTCTCGCCGACTTGATCGACGGCCGCTGGACCGAAGCTTTACAAGTATTTGAAGCCGATCCGAGCAACAGTCACGAAATTGCCACCACCCTCAAAAATGACGGCGAGCGGATCTTGAACCGCGTAGACGCCGCCTTGAGAGTCAATGCCGCTGACACCGAGGTTAAAGCTTGGGGCGCCCTGATTGTAGCTTCTCAAGACGGAACTCGCGAGGCGATGAATTGGCTCGACCAGCAATCTGATACTGACACTGAAGCTAGAAGTCGAATTCGGAATTTAATTAATAAACTCGAACAAGCAGTTTCTCTGGCTCAAACTTTAGAAGACCACAAAAGTCAAATTATGGGTTCTGCTACTTTAATTAGCGCTATCAATCCCGCTGACTGGCTGGAACCCTCCGCGAAAAACGAGTTAAAATTGACTGGAGAACAAGTTTGGTATCAGGTGCAGGTAGCCAGTTTTTACGACGGAACCCGCTGGGTTAATCCGCCCTTTGCAGATGTAGAAGTTCGCTCTTTTCCTGCTACTCAAATCAAGTGGCTGTGGGGGCGGCTCGGCTTGCAGGCTGACCCCAAGATTCAGATTGAAGTAGCCATGGCTAACGGTCAACAAAGAGTCGCTGTTGGAACAGTCAAAGCCGTACAGGTGCAAGACGGCAGTCTGCGCTTGCTGGCGGCGGTTGACAAGCGATCGTAATCTGGCACCTTGCATTCACGCAGCCAACAGTCTCCGAGGCCCTCCAGATACCAAGAAACCAGGTTTTTTTACCGTTTCTGCCGATCGCAACAGAAGTATTTTCGTAAAAAAACCCGGTTTCCTGTCACCCGTGCCTCTAAAACTCTCCAAAGGAAAAGGCTTGCTTCTCCCCCTCTTTACCCGCTAGCGAAGCCTTTATAGCCCTCGCTCCCAATCCCCCCTATCAATCTCGCAAAACTATACAGACAACAATCTTTTTAATTGAATTTCCACAACTTCCACACCAAAAAAACCTGAGATGTTACATCGCGCCTTTTTTAGAAAGTGCTGCTATCATCTGCCTTTTCACCGCTTTCGCCCACAGTTCAAACTCTACACTGTTGGTGCTGTTAACTTTCACTTCATCCACAGCCTGCTGTGTGGATTCATTCTTTACTGCCGTCTCCATTTTTTTTTCCTCGTTTCAAAAAATTATTAGTCGATCCCAAGCGGTGAACGTCATAGATATATTTTATGAACTAATCGCAGGAAGTAAAAGCATTAAATACATACAATTTAACCTGAATATGCAGTAAATACATTTAATCAATGCAATTTACGAATCTCGGTTGAAATGTTCCTGCGATCGTCGCTCCCGCCTGGTTTTTCGTGCTGTTTGACTGTGACAAATTGTTTTGTCAGACACTATCAAAGCAAGACTTATGCTAATCCATTAATTTTAAAACGAATGTATTTGAGAATACCGAAAAAACCCTTTTCGGAATTATAAAAATCTAGCAATCACAAAAATATTGATTCGCCCGACAGTGATATTTAACAGTGATTTCATTCACCAAAAGTGCGCCTGAAACCAAGAAATACTGTACTCGGGCCAGCGTCAAAGAGTGCCGTAAAGCCGATCGCCCGCATCGCCCAGTCCGGGTACAATATAGCCGCGCTCGCCCAAACGTTCGTCCACCGCCGCCGTATAAATCAGCACGTCAGGGTGCTGCTGGTGAAAATGCTCAATTCCCTCCGGCGCCGCCAGTAAGCACAAAAACTTAATAGACTTGGGATTTACTTCTTTAAGTCGATCGACAGCCGCCACTGCTGAATTACCAGTCGCCAGCATCGGATCGACAATTAAAACATCTCGCTCTTCGATATCCAGCGGAACTTTGAAATAATATTCGATCGCCACGCAAGTAGTCCGATCGCGGTACAAACCAATATGTCCTACCCTCGCCGACGGTATTATAAAACTTCATTAAGATTCTAAGCATCAATAGACAATGGTAGTATCAT
>NZ_JAUBOJ010000513.1:0-4322 GCF_036700185.1 Microcoleus sp. BM001215392
TAAACCAACCTATATTGATTAACATATAGCGGTCATTTTCCACATCAAAAATTGTGGCGTTTTTCGTGCCACTGTCACAAACGGGAATCTCAGCGTATTCAGTCAGGAGCTGCTTAACAAGTTGACGATAAATATTTAAGCTATCCATTGTACTATTTCCTCGGTTTTTGGGTTGAAAACAACAAGATTTAGGCGGTTATTATCTAGCAATATCTGACCAAATTTTTCTCCTTCAAAAAGCTCCGTAAAAGCATTTAGTGGAATTGCAAGATACAGTTGTCTTTCTGATTCTTTCCGTTTTAAGATGTCATAGTAAAGAGTGTATTGACCCAAAGCTTGCTCTAAATCTGCAATTCTCGACTCTCTGATAAAACTTTTAACTTCAACCGCTATTTTGCGATCGTTGTTCTCAGCAGCTAATAGCTGTTCTGCACCAAGATCGATCGATAGGTTTCTCTTCGCCCAAGCTAATGGATAGGGATCGTGGGTAATTGTCCAGCCAGCCTTAATGAGACCCTGTTTGACAACTTGATGATAAATGTCTCTTGCTGGCACGATCGCTCTCTTTTGCTATCGAGGTTGACACTGACTATTATAATGTATTGTATCAACAAATTGGATATACTGAGATACGACCTAGTACGATCGCCTTTCCCAATAATTTCTGCACGTCCAGTTACCCGTACAGAAAGGAAATTATATGAACAACGTTGAAGAAGAATTGACATTAAAAGTCCGATCGCGCCCAACAACAACAGTATCGATTGAAATCCCAACAGATACCTTAGAATCCCTAAACAAAGTAGCACTGCATCGAGATATGCCTTTGTCAGCTTTGCTCAAATTTTACATTGGGCAAGGTTTGCGGCAAGATTTAACAAAATTGTTTAGCGATCGCCTCCTGGAAGCAACAGCCCAAGTTTTAGCACGACATCTAGATTCCGAAGAAGAAGTCTCAACCATTCTTCGAGAAATTCAATCTGAAACAGCGCGGTAGTGCGGCAGAAAAAGTGCGATCGCCCCACCACACCAAACAAAATAGTCCCTAACCCACGTCGAGGCTAGAAACCGGGTTTTTTACCGAATTTGTCGGTAACAACGCGTCTTTTCGTAAAAAACCCGGTTTCTGGGGCCCCACGTGTAACTCCGCCCAAACCCAAATCTTGCCAATGACTAAATATAATTAAAATTTGTTAAGATTAACTCGACCTCAGCGCCGGCATCCCATCCGCCGCTAAACCTCCCCTTCCCCAGTCCCCACAACAATGCTGCGACTCGAACATATCAGTAAAATTTACCCCACAGGCGTCGTACTCAAAGATGTCACCTGGGAAGTCAAACCGGGCGATCGCATCGGCTTAGTAGGCGTCAACGGTGCCGGCAAATCCACCCAACTCAAAATCATCGCCGGCGAAATGGAACCCACCTCAGGCGAAGTCATTCGCCCCGCCAGCCTGCACATCGCCTATCTCTCCCAAGAATTTGAAATTGACCCCACCCGCACCGTCAAGGAAGAATTTTGGCGCGCATTCAGCGAAGCCAACGAAGTCCACGAATCCCTAATGGAGGTGCACCGAGAGCTCGAAGCCGCCACCCCAGAAAATCTCGACAACACGATCCACAAAATGGATCGGCTACAACGGCAATTTGAAGGCTTAAACGGCTACGGTTTAGAAGCCCAAATCGAGAAAATTTTACCAGAAATCGGATTTGAGCAAGAAGATGGCGATCGATTAGTCAGCGCTTTCAGCGGCGGCTGGCAAATGCGGATGAGTTTAGGTAAAATTCTCCTCCAAAAACCCGATATCCTGCTGTTAGACGAACCTACCAACCACCTCGACTTAGAAACGATCGAATGGCTCGAAGTTTACCTCAAAGGGCTGACAACCCCAATGGTAATCGTATCCCATGACCGCGAATTTCTCGATCGGCTCTGCACCCAAATCGTCGAAACAGAACGCGGCGTTTCCAGCACCTACCTCGGCAACTACTCATCCTACCTCCTACAAAAAGCAGAAGCGCGCGAAGCCCAACTCAGCGCCTACGAAAACCAGCAAAAAGAACTCGACAAACAGCAAGCATTCGTTGAAAAATTCCGCGCCAGCGCCACTCGCAGTACCCAAGCCAAAAGTCGCGAGAAACAGTTAGACAAAATCGAACGCATCGAAGCCCCAACAGGCGGCTTAAAAACTTTGCATTTCCGGTTTCCCCCCGCACCCCGCAGCGGCCGCGAAGTAGCAATAATTGAAAACTTAGTACACACCTACGGCGAGAAAATCCTATTTTTGGGAGCAGACTTATTAATTGAAAGAGGCGATCGCATTGCCTTTCTCGGCCCCAACGGTGCCGGAAAATCTACATTGCTGCGCCTGATCATGGGTTTAGAAACGCCCACCGAAGGTACAGTCAAAATGGGAGGTCATAACGTCATCCCCGGTTACTTTGAACAGAATCAAGCAGAAGCCTTAGATTTGAATAAAAGCGTGATGCAAACCATTCACGACGAAGTACCAGACTGGAAAAATGAAGAAGTGCGGACTTTGTTAGGGCGGTTTTTATTTAACGGCGAAACAGTATTCAAACACGTTGGCGCTTTAAGCGGTGGAGAAAAAGCCCGTCTGGCTTTGGCAAAAATGCTGCTGGAACCTGTGAACTTGCTAATTTTGGACGAACCGACCAATCACCTCGACATTCCCGCGAAAGAGATGATGGAAGAAGCAATTAAGAATTACGACGGCACTGTAATTATCGTTTCGCACGATCGCTATTTTATCTCTCAAGTCGCCAACAAAATAGTAGAAGTTCGAGACGGCGAGTTTCGGACTTATCTGGGAGATTACCACTACTATCTGGACAAAATAACTGAAGAGAAAGAACTAGCCAAGTTCGCCAAACTTGAAGCTGAGAAATCGGCTAAAAAATCCGAGAAGGAAGCGAAGAAGAAAGCGGCGGCTAAACAAAAGTAAGTAAATTGAGTGGTAGGGACACGGCTCTTGGAGTGTCCCTACCAATATGTAGCTGTAGGGTGCGGATACAGCGAAACTCCTGAAAGTCGATCGACAATCTCACAACGACGCAGGTTAATTAAGAAAAGCTATATTTAGTTAAACTACTGTTTGTAGGAGTGTGTCGCTACAGCATTTAAATAGACAAAATTGCATAAATCCTTGTTTGATACAGTCACCGCAGATTTAAGGCAGATGAACAAAGATAAACGCAGATAATTTCCAGATAATTGTGGAATGAGTGCAATCTTGTCTAATGAATGTACGCTTTTATTAGCGAGTACCTCGACCTCAACGACTTGGATCTTTTCGTTTAAAGAATGGCTTTTGAGAACTAAGACACTCTTGCAAATCATCATCTAACTCTGTAGTAGGAAAACTATGATCGGCCACATATTTAATCAAATGATTTACCGAGCCAAACAAGAGAGTTTCTGTATCTTGCTGCAACAGAAATGTACCGTCATATCCGCCATATCCGTTAATTTTGTAAAAGTTTTGGCGCTGAGTATCCGCCGCAACGGAAGCCACAACAACTCCCTTATAAGAAGAGTTTCTTAAGCAGAGTCTATTTTCTTTTTCAGCAATCTCAATATATCGATTCCCGGCGCTGCGATAGACGCCCACCTGTAAGGGTAAAGCAGCTAAAGAGTGTTCAGCCCCGATGATGGTCAAAAACAGAACTATCAATCCAAACTCGGTACAACTGTTCCAAAATTTCATTTTTGATTCCGCCTAATCTAGCTAAGATTAAAATTTAAACCCAAAATTCTATTAATCATTTGATTCGCCTGCGACTCGTAACTCCCGCCAAACAAATTAAAGTGATTCAAAATATGATATAAGTTGTAAAGCGTTTTGCGCTTTTCATAGCCTGAATCCAGCAACCAAACTTCATTATAACCCCGATAAAATGCTGGGGAAAAACCGCCGAAAAGTTCCGTCATCGCCATATCGACTTCTCTGTCGCCCCAATAAGTCGCTGGGTCAAAAATTACTGGTTCCCCCGCCGAAGTTACTGACGCATTTCCTCCCCACAAATCGCCGTGAACTAAGGAAGGTTGAGGTTTGTAACCCTCCAATAACTTGGGAATAGCTGCTAGCAAAGTTTCTCCTTGACTGAAATTTCCGCCGCGACGCCTAGCCAACTGTAACTGATAACCAATCCGATGTTCGGCCCAAAATTCTGCCCAATCAGCAGCCCAGTTATTAATTTGAGGAGTTGAGCCGATCGCATTATTAACACTCCAACCAAAACGTCCCTTCAGCAAGGCAGAATCAACCTCTTCTCCCCCCCTTAGCAAGGGGGGGTTGGGG
>NZ_JAUBOJ010000514.1:0-4308 GCF_036700185.1 Microcoleus sp. BM001215392
CTGACATCTGCGGTTTCTGTATCAATCAAAGACTTATGCAATTCAAGTCTATTACTTCACACAGGTTCGCTTGTAGCTCGTCTAAAGTTTCTGCTTGAGAATGCGCTCCACGAAAACCGGGAATATAGCCTACATACAAAGCAGTTTCATGGTCTTTCTCAACAACCGCAGTGAACGTTTTCATAAAGTTAAACTTAAAGAGCTTGATTTTTCAGCAAAACGCAACACCTTTAAGTATAACCTATCTGCAAGTAACGCCAAGAACATCGGGAAAACTAGCAAATGCTCGATCGCATTTTAGATCGTCTTGAAGTTCTGCCAAAATCATGTTCGGCGATCGTACCGAATTGAAGGGCATGAAGTATTAGGTATTGAGTATTGTGAGTTAATGATGAAGTTGAAGAATCAGTGCTACGGGAACAATCCTAAACGAATCCACAATTGTCGTGCTGCTACTTGAGCTGAACTGTTCATCTCCAAATATTCTACAGTCACTTTTCCAATTGAAGTAATTCCCGTCACCATCCCAGATTCACTATCTACCTGAAAATGATCGCTCCACAGCTCCTGTCTTGGATGAAAAAAATGAACTTCAGTATTAGAATCGGGATCAATGCCACTGATGCGGGTTCCTTTACGAAGATTGCAGGAGCGACAGGCAAGTGCTAGATTCACTTCGTTATCTACACCTCGACGAGAAATCGGGATGATATGCTCCACCTCAAACTTAAAATTGAAGATTAGCTCAGGTGCATGGCAATACTAGCAGCGATGGTTAGCTCGTGAAGCAATTGCAGTGTAGTAAGGATTCATTGACTAACTTGTTGAATGATAGCCGCTGTTCGGGCTGTTGCTGCTCTAAGTTCAGTCTCAACTAAAGTATCTAGTTCTGCTTGTTGTTCTGGCAGCAATACTGTTCCTATATCTCGTGTTTCTCGCCACAAATTCATCAACTCTGATAAACGTTTTTGTTGCTCGGTACTGAAAAATTGATCGGGAGAAAAGCTTTGAATAACCAGTAAAGCACTGAACTCTGTTTCACCTAACTGAGCGGTGAGCGCATCTAGGGCTTGTCCCGCAGTTTTGCCAACTGATTGCTGATTCCCTGCAATGGCACGATACGAATTCCCACCGCTGTCATTAGAGATTGGTAAGATTGCTACAGTTGTCATGTTTTCAATTTGCGATCGATTATCTCAAATTATAGCAAAGAGCGATCGCACTTTCCCTAGAAAAATAACGCTAGAAACTAAAAGGGCGATCCTCTTCGAGGGCTTCGCTAACGCAATGAATTGCAGGATACTGTTACAGATATTCCTCCGTAATCCCAGCATCCTTGAGAAGACTTCTTAAGATTCCAGTAGGTAAGTCTCGATTGCTATGCACAGGAATAGAGAGAATAACTGTAACATCCTCTTTTGCGTAGATATGATGGCTACCAGTGATTCTTTTTAGCTCCCAACCAGATCGCTCAACAATTTTGCAGAGTGCTTTGCCAGAAACAGATTTCATAGAGATAACTCAATTAACTGTTTATCGGGCGCAAGTTCATTTTGCTGACTGGCGACTTCCAGCCAACCCTGAACAGCATCTTCCAGCATCTCTAACAACTGTTCGTAACTCTCTCCCCATGTGTGACAACCTGGAAGTGCTGGAACGGAGCCACACCATACGCCATCTTCTTGCCAGATAATCGCCTTAATCTTCATGAGCAATCTCTCATAGCTATAATATCCGATCGATATGGATATCATACCAGAAATCACTTGCTGACACGCTCACTTACACTGCTACATAACGCTGACTGAGTAGGCACGAATTGCTCCATCTACTGTCGCAATAGTCATACCATTCTGCAAAGCTTGACAGATAAGCATTCTGTCAAATGGATCGCGATGTAATGGTGGCAGTTTAGCCAGTTGAGCTACGCTACTTTCATCAAGAGAAAGACTGACAATTTGATGAAGATCGCGCTGTTTGGGTAAATATGTTTCGGGATGTTCCGGCAGAGGTAACTTACCCAACTGATACTTGACAATTGCTTCCCAGACTGAAACTGCACTCAAATAGACCTCATTATCTGGATCGCGAATTGCATCTCGAACATCTGTTGATAACTTGATGTCACCACTGATGAACCATAAAAAGATGTGCGTATCTAGCAAAATCTTCATTTACCTTCAAATGCACTGAGGATATCTTCCGGTAAAGGAGCATCGAAATCATCTGGAACGGTAAACTCGCCTGCACACAAACCAAATGGTCGTAATTGCTTGCTGCTAGAAATAGGTCTGAGTTCTGCATACTCAGCCATTGCGGAGGCTGCAAGTTTAGCAAGAACATCGGGAGAATTCGCAAATGCTCGATCCCATTTTAGATCGTCTTGAAGTTCTTCCAAAATCATTGAGGCGATCGCATCTTGCTCGCTGGCAGGCAAGGTTTTTAATTTAGCGATCGCACGCTCCAGTAACTCAGTCATGGCTAGCACACTCTTAGAATTAAAATGGCATCTTATCTATTATTGCTTATTCCTGGCAAGTATAGAAACAAGAACAGTTAAGAGTAAAGACTAAAAGGGCGATCGATGTATAACGGCTAAGATGAGTTCATGAAAAATCTAAACTTCACCTTCTAGTTCATCCAGGTCATCTGCGGTTAAGGGCGATCGAGCGCTATGGCGGACGTACAATACATAAACCGTAGTATCTCGAATCGCAAACAAGACCCGGTAAATATTTTTGGATTTCCCATAAAGTAACTGCCGAACTTCTTCAGGAAAAATCTCGCTTTCAACTGCTAAAGAACAGCGCCGAGGTTTTTCTTGGAGTGTTGCGATTTCATTCATCAAACCTCGAAACCAGCGATCGGCAAAATCAGGATTTCGCTCTCGATACCAGCGGTAGGCTTGCTCAATTTCATTAGAGGCGATCGGGGTAATTTCAACCTGAAATGTCATATTTCTGCTGCATTTCTTGGACAAAATTTTCGATGGGGCGAGTAAGTCCGGCATTCAGTTCCTCGAAACCTTGCTGAATACCTGCAATTGTTTCCAATCGATCGATCAGTTGGCGCAGTTTAATTGGATCGATTTGGCCCGGTTCGAGAAAGGTGACGAGAACTTGAGAGCGATCGCTAATATCTTGTGGTAGCGAGGCGAGCTGAATCTGCCCATTCTGATAAATGCCTTCGATGGTTTTTAGCATGAGTTGCAGTTCGGTTAGTATTCGCTTCTATTCTAGCAACTATAGAAACAAAAACAATTAATAGTAAAGACTAAAAGGGCGATCGCATTGAATTGAAGGGCGATCGCTCTAGTAATGTTGGAAACGTCCAGCCATCATCTCATTAAGCATCTTCAAGAACGAGATAAAATTGCTCTTGCCTGCCCCATTTGCTCCAATCAGGATATTTAGGATGCAACTCAATATCTATTACCTTAATAGACTTAAATCCTTTGAGGGTTAATCTTTGTAGCCTATTCAAAAGTCAGTCTCCTAAGTCTGCGATGGTGTGTTTGCTTTTTTGCATAATGTCTAACGACCAAGCTCACCCGCCACCGGCTTCTGGCGGTCGGATGCAGCGCCTTGTTGTGCCGTTGTTAGACGAGTTAGGCTTGATTGTCTTCGCTTGTGAGTTCGGTGAATTGAAACGTGTTACCTTCGGGATCGGTAACAGCTACTCTTCGATAAATCTTTGAATCTTTTTCGACAAACTCAAATGAAATCCCTCGTTCGTTAAACTCAGCAACGTGACCATCAAGATCATCTACAATAAACGTTATCAAAGTCTTACCGGCACGCTGAGCATCACCGATTATGTACAACCATGCTTTTCCTGATAATTGCCAAACAGCTTCATTATCGTTGGGAATCATGTCGGGTTGCCGTCCCATGAGACGCTCATACCAAGCAAGTGCAGAGTGAAGGTCAGCTACTGCGACGCTGGTAAATGCTTCTTGTATAGCCAATGTCGCCTCCTTTCACTCGTCTTGACCCGTTGTGTTTGGTCTTCACGGTTCTTTCGCACGTTGTCAAGCTGCGCGCGACGGCACAAATATTAATTATACCGCAGTTGCGGTCTAACACTCCGATCGCACTCCCTGACCGCATACCCATGTTCTTTCTCAAACCCAACTCCAAATTGCTTGAGAACCAAAGTTTCCCGGATTTATCTATCAACAAAAACAGAAAACCCCCAAACCCTATTTCTAAAATGTTTTGGGGGTTTTATTCCTCGCATCAAGTTCAAATTATAACTTGCTAGGCTCGATCGCAGGTGCGCGCAGAGACACAGTTCGATCCGCAGCAG
>NZ_JAUBOJ010000515.1:0-4292 GCF_036700185.1 Microcoleus sp. BM001215392
CATATTCACTCATTTATTTATTATACATCGCTGATGTTATTAAATTTTCATTCCTTAGCTATAAGAGGGGGGTTTTTAACCCCTGGCGGACTAGCGGGTGCGCGGGAGGACTGATGGACTAAACTCGATTACCAACATTCAACTCGCCGAGGCGCTTCAAAATACTCAGTACGCTGTACAAATCGTTCCCCGGATTGAAAAGGTAAAACTTCCGAGAAAAAGCATACTGCGGTGTTTCACCCTTAACTAGCTTGACAAATAGAAAATCTGCCCCATTCATTAACAATCCGTAAGTAGGTCGATCGATCGTTACATTAGCTAACATATAAGCCAATAACTGCGGAACCCCTACCTCCAGAGAAAATGCGGCTTGCTTGGACTCGATAACTACTACCCAAAACTCCTGAAACAAAGCCAAAACATCCAACTGTCCTCTCACAATCGTCCCATCATCTTCGTCAACAATTTCCACAGATTTTTCGGAAGTAACGTGAAAAGGAGCAAGATAAAAATCAGCTAAATCTAAAAACGGAGACAGCACTACCATTTTGACTGTATTTTCAAGGAGCGGGGGACGTTCTAGCAAATTCCTGTAACTTGCTTTCACTCTGTTTAGTCGCTCTTTTTCAGCTTCCGAGATTGCTGGTAAATCATCTTGCCACTCGCGAAAGAATTGGTCATCTTCAATCCACTCAATTTTGAAGTTGGTTTCCAAATCGTTCAGCGCAACATTTCTCGCTTGAATTGTCTGTACCATAAATTTAACCAATATATGAATATTTCTTCTTAATTCATGATAGCAAAACTTGTTTAATTCCTGTCAATTACGTTTCCTAAGATACTTAAGGTCAGACCCGCAGGGAAAGCAGGGGTTTCAACCCCTGCCTCAAAGCAGAAGTCCTCTCAAAGAGGACTAATAAACTCTTCAGTCCTCTTTGAGAGGACTTGCGCTATAAGACAGGGACTTTCAGTCCCTGGCGGACTTTCGGATAATGTATTCTTCAGTCCTCTTTCAGAGGACTTACGCTATGAGACAGGGACTGAAAGTCCCTGGCGGACTGTTGGGCTAAGTGAACGATCCCAAAGGCACAGCCACATCCTTAGAGATTGCTTGAAAAATGTAACGAGTTGTAACGTATAATTAAGGCGAAGCGAACAGAGGGCAGTAGTATTAAATGCGAGTTGCGATCGCCGGAGCCGGCTTAGCAGGACTTTCCTGCGCAAAATATCTTACCGACGCGGGCCACACCCCCATCCTCCTGGAAAGTCGGGACGTACTCGGCGGCAAAGTAGCCGCCTGGAAAGATGCAGACGGCGACTGGTACGAAACCGGCCTCCACATCTTCTTCGGCGCATACCCAAATATGCTCCAATTATTCAAAGAACTTGACATCGAAGACAGGCTGCAATGGAAACAGCACTCGATGATTTTCAATCAGCCGGAAACTCCCGGAACCTATTCTCGCTTTGACTTTCCCAATATTCCGGCTCCGTTGAATGGCCTTGTGGCTATCCTCAGAAACAACGATATGCTCACCTGGGCCGAAAAAATCAGTTTCGGCATCGGTTTGATTCCGGCGATACTTCAAGGCCAGAAATACGTCGAAGAAATGGACAAATACTCGTTTTCAGACTGGCTGAAAAAGCAAAACGTCCCCCCCAGAGTCGAAAAAGAAGTATTCATCGCCATGTCCAAGGCGCTGAACTTTATCGACCCCCACGAAATATCTGCAACCATTCTGCTGACAGCCCTCAACCGCTTCTTGCAAGAGACAAAAGGCTCGAAAATGGCCTTTTTAGACGGTTCCCCTACGGAGAGGTTGTGTCAGCCGATGGTAGACTACATAACTGAACGCGGTGGCGAAGTCCGGCTGAATGCACCCATTGGGGAGTTTTTGCTTGAGGATGACAACACGGTGCGCGGGTTCCAGATTCGGGGCGTAAAAGGGGCAGAGTCAGAAATTCTGACAGCCGATATTTACGTTTCGGCGATGCCGGTTGACCCGCTGAAGCTGATGATGCCGAAACCTTGGGGCGAAATGGCTTATTTCAAAAAGCTCGAAGGTTTGGAGGGAGTACCGGTGATTAATGTACACTTGTGGTTCGATCGCAAGCTGACAGATATCGACCATTTGCTGTTCTCGCGATCGCCCTTGTTGAGCGTCTACGCCGACATGAGCAACACCTGCCGCGAATATGCCAACCCAGACAAATCAATGCTGGAACTGGTACTCGCACCGGCCAAAGACTGGATTGGCAAATCCGACGAAGATATCGTCGCAGCCACAATGGTCGAGTTAGAAAAGCTCTTTCCCGACCAAATCCCAGAACCCGCCAAAGTGCTCAAATATCACGTAGTCAAAACCCCACGTTCCGTTTACAAAGCCACCCCCGGCCGCCAGGAGTGCCGTCCCACCCAAACAACTCCGATTAGCAATTTCTATCTAACGGGGGATTATACAATGCAGCGTTATCTTGCGAGTATGGAAGGTGCCGTGCTTTCTGGTAAGCTGACAGCGCAGGCTATTTCAACAGCCAATAAAAAATGAAAAATTAAGAATTTTTCATAAAGACTGGGAGTGACGCACGGGCGACCAGAAACCGGGTTTTTCACCAAAATATTTGCTTAAAACCCTCAATCTCGGTTCAAAAACCCGGTTTCTTTGTTCAGATGCGTCAGTCCTCAAGACGTAAAAGAATCTCTCGTTGTCTCAACGGGGGAATGTCAGTTCTAATCTTTAAATTTCTTATTCTCGGATGCTGCAACTGTCAAAACTCCAGTGCATGAGAACTCTGGCCTCTTTGGATGAATCCTACGAACTGTGCCGCCAAGTCACAGCGAGTTATGCCAAAAATTTTTATTTAGGCACTCAACTCATGCCCGAAGCCAAGCGTCGGGCTATCTGGGCGATTTACGTCTGGTGCCGCCGCACCGACGAACTCGTAGATGGGCCTGGTTCTGAGGCTACGACCCCTGAAACCCTAAATTTGTGGGAAAAACGCCTAGAATCGCTGTTTGCGGGGCATCCTCACGACGATTATGATGTCGCTTTGGTGGATACGCTGTCTCGTTTCCCGATCGACATTCAACCGTTTCGCGAAATGATTGCGGGCCAACAAATGGACTTGTACCGCAGTCGCTACGAAACTTTTGAAGAGCTCAATCTTTACTGCTACCGAGTAGCCGGCACTGTCGGGCTGATGTCGATGTCTGTCATGGGCGTAGACGAATCCAACTCGGCTGCTAATTGGAATTGGCACTGGGGGAATAGAATTCCCAAAGAAGAAGCCGTCGCCCTCGGTATCGCCAAGCAGTTGACGAATATTCTGCGCGATGTGGGAGAAGACGCCCGCCGCGGCCGCATCTACATTCCCCTAGAAGACTTAGCGTTGTTTAACTACACCGAGGAAGACTTATTCAACGGTGTAATTGACGAACGCTGGCGGGAATTGATGCGCTTTCAAATTCAGCGAGCTCGCAAATTATACGCCAGCGCCGAACCGGGAATTAAAGTGCTCAGTCCCGATATCCGCTGGACAGTGTGGGCTGCTACGATGTTGTACAGCAGAATCTTAAATGCGATCGAACGCAATCAGTACGATGTGTTTCAGAAGCGGGCCTACGTTACCAATTCTCAGAAACTGTTGTGTCTTCCCGCCGCTTGGATGAAGTCAAAAGTGCTTTAGCTGCGGGCAATATTGCTTCAATCTCAGTCCGCGCAGGCGGACTTTGTTTGTATAGCCCCCGAATTCTATTCGGCGGGTTCTGGTGAATTTTTCAATTGGGCGATGGTACTTTCGAGCAATTGCTTTTCCTGCTGGAGTTTTGCTTCTAAAGTTTGAATTTGTTCGCGGCGGGCTTCAACTTCAATCAATCGGCGAGACAACTCTTGACTTTGCAAAGTCAGAGATTGCCGCCACCCTTGGGCCTTCTGGGCTTCTTGCTGCAAAAAATCGGGGGTAAAGCCTGTGGTTAAATACTTCTCAACTAATTCTAGCACCCAGTTTGTAGCGGATTGAATATGCAAAACCTTGCTATTTTCGCCAATATCTGCTAATGCTAGCATCCTTTCATTTAAAACATTTTGAGCAAAATCTGGCGGTAGCGTCAAGACAGTTTCTTGAAAAAGCATAGCCCAAGAATCATCAGAATTTTTACAAGCCAGCAATTGCAGACTTATCTCACCTGAAATTTCCTTCTTTTGTACTTGGGCTAAATATAACATGGCGGTTATTGGTTATTGGTTATTGGTTATTGGTTATTTGTTATTGGTTATTTGTTATTGGTTATT
>NZ_JAUBOJ010000516.1:0-4290 GCF_036700185.1 Microcoleus sp. BM001215392
TCGGTTCCGGCTTCTGACCTCTACGGTTTAGGTGCAACTTTAATTTATTTGGTAACGGGTTTACATCCTACAGAAATGTCGCAGCAGGATTTGAGAATTCAATTTGCCGATCGCGCAGCGCATCTCAATTCTAATTTAGTCGATTGGCTGGAGTGGATGACAGAACCGAGTTTGAACAAACGGTTATCTTCGGCTGGGGAAGCATTGCGAGCGCTCAAAAATCCCCGCCAAATAGACAAAACTCCTATGCCATTGCAGCCGCAAGGTAGCGATATTAAACTCACAAAAAATTCTGAGTTTATAGAAATTGTAATTGGGCCGCAAGGACTGAGTTTTAATTTAATTGCCCTGCTTTCGGCTGCGGTTCCTGTAAGTGTTTACTTGTTATGGGGTGGTTTTCAATATATCTTGCCTGCGGTAGTAGTAATGTTTCTGTTTGCACTATTTCGGGAATTGCATCTCAGAATCGATCGACAGCAAATCTCCTCTACCAGCCATCTGTTGGGGTTGAGATGGAATCATTCCAAGCCTGTCGCCAGACAGGACATTTGCCAGTTGGAATTTAAGACTAGGCTCAACAGCCTAGATAAATCATCCAAAGCTTCTGAAGTGATTGTTCAAGCGGGCGACCAAAAATATCGACTACATGGACGAAGTGAAGCAGAAATCGAGTGGTTAGCAACAGAGCTTAGCCAGTGGTTGGGAGTGAAAATTAAAAGAACTTTGACAGACAAAGCAGATGAATGGTTTTGTTAATATCTCCCCGATCGCCCAAACAAACTATTCCCCCCTCAAACTGTGGAATTATCCCATTTTTGCGAATATATCCGTGGGGGCGAAGCATTACGGTAGTAAATCTCTGCTTATAGCCATAAATTATCTGCCGTAATGCTTCGCCCCTACAGTCATTGGGATGCTCCTAACTCGGAGAGTACACACGCCCACATTCTCTCAATCTGATGCAGCATCGATCCCGATCGCCCGTAAAATACTCTGAAAGGGATGAGTGCAAGTAGCGCTCATCCCCGATCGTCTGTTAACTTGGAGATATTATTGTGGACTTATCCCTAATTCCGGCACAGCCAAAACCAGGACTGCTCAACGTCCTGATCGAAATCACCGCCGGCAGCAAAAACAAATACGAGTTTGATAAAGACTTGCAAGCCTTTGCGCTCGATCGCGTGCTATCTTCCTCAGTCCAATATCCGTGCGACTACGGCTTCATACCAAATACCCTAGCCGATGATGGCGACCCCCTCGACGGCATGGTGATGATGGATGAGCCCACATTTCCAGGGTGCGTAATTCTCGCTCGTCCGATCGGAATGCTAGAAATGATCGATGGAGGCGACAGAGACGAGAAACTGTTGTGCGTCCCCGACAAAGACCCACGCTACGCCCATTATAAGTCCCTCAAAGACGTAGCGCCCCATCGCTTAGATGAAATCGCCGAATTTTTCAGATCGTACAAAAATTTGGAGAAAAAAGTCACAGAAATTCTGGGCTGGCAAGATGTCGATAAAGTAATGGCATTAGTCGAACAGTGCATCGCAGCCGATCGCAAATAAGCTCCAAACGGCACACTCCTCGACTGTAACCCAAATAAAAATTCAGGCAGCCGAACTTAAGGTAACCGCTGCACGTCAACAAATGCAGTCGAGGAGGGGGTAGCTACAATCAAAATTGGTTGGTGAATGCCGAGTCACCCAGCAGCATTTTTCAAACAGCTAGCCCAGTCGCAATCTTGAAAACAATACGAATGGTAGAGTAAGATTAAACGCAAATTCCAAATAATTGAGCCAAAGCCTTCTAGGTATGAGGAACTTTTAGCCAAACACAGACATTAACGCTATCTTAATCTCAGAAGACAGAACACGCCGGGCAGCCTCCAAGATGCAAAAAATCATCTCTCAAGCGTGAAATCTGCTACACGAGCGGCCAGTTACGGTTTAGGCTTGTAACAGCCCCAGTGTTCGGTAAGTCAGATTGCCCGGTTGGGTACTTGGATAATTTACCGAGCGTTTTATAGTACGGATTGCTAAAAAGTAAAAACTAAAAACTAAAAAATAAGACCTCAACTTCCAAGTTCCTGCGCGCCAAACTAAAAAAGATGCCAGATTCCGCACCCTCTCAAGCCAACCCACAGCCTTCCGATCAGAAAGCCACTATGGAAAATAGTCCTTTGACCGAGTTTGTCGTTCAGTTTTGGGGCGTGCGGGGCAGCATCGCCACCCCCGGTACCAAAACAATTCGCTACGGAGGCAACACCTCTTGTGTAGAAATGCGCTTGGGCAAAAAACGCCTGATATTTGACGGCGGCACGGGTTTACGAGTTCTCGGCCTTAACCTGCTGCGACAAATGCCGGTGGAAGCTCATATGTTTTTCAGTCACACTCACTGGGATCACATTCAAGGATTTCCGTTCTTTACTCCTGCTTTTATCCCTGGTAACTGCTTTCACATTTACGGAGCGATCGCCCCTAACGGCACTACAATCAAACAGCGTCTTGCCGACCAAATGCTGCACCCGAATTTTCCTGTGCCAATCCAGGTAATGCAGTCAGACCTTAAATTCAACGATTTGACTCCGGGCGATATTGTCGAAATCGACGACGTGAAAATAGAAACGGCACTGCTCAACCATCCCAATACCGCGATCGGATATCGAGTCACGTGGGAGGGACACACAGCCGTCTACTGCACCGATACAGAACATTTTCCCGATCGCTTGGACGAAAATGTGGTGCACCTAGCCCGCAACGCAGACGTGCTGATTTACGACGCCAACTACACCAACGAAGAGTATTACGACTTCAAAAACCCAAAAGTCGGCTGGGGACACTCAACTTGGCAAGCAGGAGTAGAAATAGCCAAAGCTGCTGGAGTCAAAAGAATTGTGATGTTTCACCACGATCCGGGTCATGATGACAATTTTCTCGATCGCGTCGAAGCAGACGTGCAAGCAGTTTTCGCCAACGGCTGCTTAGCCCGCGAAGGCATGAGCATACCAGTGATTTAGCAAACAAAGCAATGCTAGTAGCCAAAAAAAACCGCCTTGCTTGCCCAGAAATTAGCAGCAAGAAGGCAGAAACAAAATGAACCACAAAAACCCCCCCAAGCATCGCTCTCGTGGCTTGCGGGGGCTTTACTCTACCTTGCTGGTGTTGATAATTGCCTGTTGTATCTGTGGCGGACGGGTAGCAGCGCAGGCTGCCAGCTCCAACACTCCAGCGCGACTGGCTCAAGTCTCTGCAATTGAAGATAATGGTACTGTCGATCGCATCCCCGAACGCTACCAACTCGGACAGCAACTGTACCTAGAAAACTGCGCCACCTGCCATATCGGCTTACCCCCGCAAGTATTACCAACAGAAACCTGGCGCCGGTTGCTGCAAGATTCGCAACATTACGGACAAACCTTGAAACTCCTAGTAGACCCGCCCCGCCTGTTAGTGTGGAACTACCTACAAACTTATTCGCGTCCCCAAGCCAAAGACGAAGAACTTCCCTACAGAGCCGCCAACTCTCGCTATTTCAAAGCTTTGCACCCCAGAGTCAAGCTGCCGCAACCAGCCAATATTAGCAGTTGCGCCACTTGTCACCCCGGCGTGTCTAAATACAATTTCCGCAAACTTACCGCCGAGTGGCAAAACTCTCCATAACCAAAATTAAGTTGATTATTATACGCGAGTGCGATCGTTTCGCGAGCGATCGAATATCGCGAGCGAAACGCTCGCACTCCTAAAAAACGCTTTTATATCAATTCCGGTGTGCGATTCGTTTAACCTAGCGCGACCTGATCGGGTTGTTTAGTATGGGAAGCCCACTTCCTTAGCGGATTCACACCCGCTACTCCCACGTAAAAGACTTCTTTTGAAGTCCGGTCACGCCTCAAGTAAGCAATGAAAGAGATGGAATGCAGACCACGAAAGTAACTCAAACTGCTAGCCTAAAGCGGTAAGCGTGCAAGGGGGAATCTTCCAATGGTGAACGCAAGTGAACTATCATTTTAAACTGCGTTATACGAAAAGGAGCCAAATCAGGCTGATCGGCTCTGACCCAGAAGTGTTGAATGATAGAAAAAGATTGCCAAAATTGGCAGACAAATGTATAAGCATAGAGCTATAAAATATCAATAACTAACTGAAATGCTATTTTCTAACTTCCCCAAAATTGGGCTCTTCTGGCTTTTTGGTGAAAAGTGTATAATGAGATACCAGTTATTGATTTATACCCTATGGATCTTCATCTTGACAGACTGCTTAATCTACCCGATGTTACTGTTGAAAG
>NZ_JAUBOJ010000517.1:0-4253 GCF_036700185.1 Microcoleus sp. BM001215392
AGTTGACAGTTGACAGTTGACAGTTGACAGTTGACAGTTGACAGTTGACAGTTGATAGTTGATAGTTGCACAGTATGGAAATCAAACCTTTCGATCGAGTTTTTTGCTCGGGATTAGAACTGATATCATGTCCGGTAGATTAGCATAACCAAAACGGTTCGTAGTGCGTCGGGAGTGTCCGCTCTTAATTCTGCGGACTAAAGTCCGCACTACGATCCTTATAGCATTGGGTGCGCGCTTCACCCCCTGATTTTAGTGTGCTGTGAAGTTTTAGGCGATCGTGATTTCGGGCGACAAATAAACGTCTTGAATGGCGTTAAACAATTTTACACCTTCTTCAAAGGGACGCTGAAAAGTTTTGCGGCCGGAAATTAAGCCGCAGCCACCTGCGCGTTTGTTGATTACCGCCGTGCGAATTGCTTCGGCAAAATCGGTTTTTCCTGAAGCACCGCCGGAGTTGATTAAACCCATCCTTCCTGCATAACAGTTGAGCACTTGATAGCGGGTTAGATCGATCGGGTGATCGGTTGTCAAATCCGAATACACGCGGCTGTCGGTTTTACCGTAACTCTTGCTGCTGGCTTTAGCAACTGCTGCGTAGCCGTTGTTAAATTCGGGCAATTTCTGTTTGATGATGTCGGCTTGAATTGTGACTCCCAAGTGATTTGCTTGACCTGTTAAATCAGCGGCAAGGTGATAATCTTTGTCTTGTTTGAAGATATCGTTGCGGAGGTAACACCACAAAATTGTTGCCATTCCGTACTCGTGGGCGTGGGCAAAAGCTTGACTGACTTCTTGGATTTGTCGCGTCGATTCTGGGGAGCCAAAGTAAATTGTAGCTCCGACTGCAACGGCTCCCAAATTCCAAGCTTGTTCGACGGAAGCAAACATTATTTGGTCGGATTGATTGGGATAAGTTAGCAGTTCGTTGTGATTTAGTTTGAGAATGAAAGGGATTTTGTGCGCGTATTTACGAGATACACTTCCTAACACTCCGAGAGTTGTCGCGACAGCGTTGCATCCCGCAGAGATGGCGAGTCTGATGATGTTTTCGCTGTCAAAATAGATGGGATTCGGGGCGAAAGAAGCGGCGGCTGAGTGTTCGATTCCTTGGTCTACTGGCAGGATGGATAAATAGCCGGTATTTGCCAAGCGTCCGCTAGAATATAGTTGCTGGAGCGATCGCAAAACTTGAGGAGAGCGATCGGTTTGAGCGAAAATGCGATCGACCCAATCCGGGCCCGGTAGGTGCAACAAATCTTTAGAAATTTTTGCTTGATGGGTGAGCAAGTCTTCGGCTTCGTCGCCTAGCCAAGATTCGATCGCACTGGGAACTGATAGTGTAGCTGTCATACAGATTTACCCTCTCAATTTCAATTGCAGGCTGATGATTGCAGACATTAGCCTTGCTGATATTGTAGCGAAAAAATCATTTTTTCCATCCCGGCAACGATCGCCTGAATTTTTAACAACATTAGCGACAACAGCAACTAGGACGCGCTACTCTGTAATTAAGCTGGCAGTTCAGTCGGATGGCTGCTGCTAGCGATCGCCGATCGACTCACAACTCCTCCATCACAATGTCAAACAACTACTTTGATACTGAAAACGGTCACAAATCCTTCGAGATGCCCGGTGCTAGACCCCACTACAACCCCGATCGACCCGGACAAGTAGAGCATATTTTCCTCGATTTAGTGCTCGATATTCCCAAACAAAGTTTTCGCGGCACTTGCAGCATCCGCATAAATCCAGTCCGCAGCGGTATTGACAAATTAACCTTAGATGCTGTCAACCTGAATATTAAATCTGTCAAAGTCGGCGAAACCGAGCAAAATTTCGACAGCGACGGCGAAGTGCTGCAAATTCAACTGCACGAACCGACAGCAGCTTACGAACCAATTACAATTGCGATCGCGTACTCGGTCGAAAAACCCCAGCGCGGCCTCTATTTCGTCGGGCCAGACAAACACTATCCCGACAAACCAACACAAGTCTGGACTCAAGGCGAAGACGAAGATTCCCGCTTCTGGTTTCCCTGTTTCGACTATCCCGGACAACTCGCAACTTCCGAAATTCGCGTGCAAGTTCCCCGAGAATTTTTGGCAATATCCAACGGCGAATTAATTAGCACAAAAAACGACGGCGACGACAAGATTTATCACTGGTCGCAAACTCAGGTACATCCGACATATTTAATGACCTTAGCAGTCGGAGATTTTGCCGAAATTAAAGACGAATGGAACGGCAAACCAGTTAATTATTACGTGGAAAAAGGCCGCGAAGCAGACGGTAAGCGCAGCATGGGCAAAACGCCCAAAATGATTGAATTTTTCTCTAAAGCATTTGGCTATCCTTACCCTTTTCCTAAATACGCTCAAGTCTGCGTCGATGATTTCATCTTCGGCGGCATGGAAAATACTTCGACAACTTTGCTAACAGATAGGTGCTTGTTAGACGAACGCGCCAGCCTGGACAATCGCGGTACGGAAAGCTTGGTCGCGCACGAATTGGCTCACCAATGGTTCGGCGATTTAGTCGTAATTAAACATTGGTCTCATGCTTGGATCAAAGAAGGCATGGCTTCCTATTGTGAGGTGTTGTGGACTGACCAAGAATACGGCAAAGAAGATGCGGCTTATTATATGTTAGGTGAAGCCCGCAACTATTTAGCTGAAGACAGTTCTCGCTACCGCCGCCCGATGGTGACTCACGTTTACCGCGAAGCGATCGAATTGTACGATCGCCATTTGTACGAAAAAGGCGCTTGCGTATATCACATGATTCGCGCTGAGTTGGGCGACGAACTATTTTACAAGGCAATTCACACTTTTGTGCGCGATAACGCTCACCAAACTGTGGAAACGATCGATTTGCTCAGGGCGATCGAAAAAGCTACCGGTCGCAATCTGACCTTTTTGTTTGACCAGTACGTTTATCGCGGCGGTCATCCAGATTATAAAGTTGCTTATTCCTGGGACGGCGACAGCAAATTAGCCAAAGTTACTATTACCCAAACTCAGGTAAAAGACGGCAAAAATGGTAACGGTAACAGCAAAGATGTCTTTGACCTGAAAATTCCGATCGGCTTCGGTTACAAACCGGAAAAAGATGCAGATGAGCGAAATGCTGCTAATATAAAAACTTTCACGGTTCGAGTGCACGAACGCGAGCAAAGTTTCTATTTTCCCCTCGATGAGAAGCCCGCATTTATCAGTTTTGATGTCGGAAATAAATACTTAAAAACAGTTACTTTAGAGTATGGAGTTGCCGAACTTAAAGCTCAGTTACAGTTCGATCCAGACCCGGTTTCCCGGATTTACGCCGCCCACGCTTTGGCGAAAAAGGGAGGCTTGGAAGCTGTGAAAGCGCTGTCAGAAGTTCTCAAAAAAGAACCGTTTTGGGCTGTGCGGGCGGAAGCGGCCGGTCAGTTGGTTGATATTAAACTCGACCAAGCTTTTGATGGTTTAGTAACTGGTTTGAAGGATAAAGATGCTCGGGTTCGCCGCGCGGTGGTGAATGCGCTGGGTAAAATCAAGACTCACGAGACTTATAAGGCGCTGAGGTCGATCGTTGAAAAAGGCGATGACAGCTATTATGTAGAAGCGGCCGCAGCGAGTGCGATGGGTTCGATCGCAGGCGCTAACCCTGACGAAAAACCCACGGACGAACAGGTACTCAAAGAGTTAAAATTGGTTTTGAAAGAGCGCGAGGGCTGGAATGAGGTTGTGCGATCGGGTGCTATTTCCGGTTTGGCGCAAATGAAAACTTCGGAAGATGCGCTGAACCTGATTTTGAAATACACAGCCGTCGGTACTCCGCAAGCTTTGCGCTTGGCTGCTATTCGCTCTTTGGGGACAATTTCGACAGGTCAAACTAAGCTCAATTTGGAACGGATTTTGCACCGATTAGCGGAACTTTCTAAAGAGACTTTTTTCTTGACTCAAGTATCTGTTGTTGTCGGTTTAGGACAAATGGAAACTCGCAAAGCTATTCGCATTTTGCGTTCTTTAGCTGACCAAACTCCAGATGGGCGCGTCCGCATGATGGCTGATGAAGCCGTACAAAGAGTGCAGAAAAATGCTGGTTCCGATGCAGCGGTGAAGCAGTTACGCGAGGAATTAGACCAGGTGAAAAAGGAGAATCAAGATTTGAAGAGTCGCATGGAAAATCTGGAGGCTAAGGCGAAGAAAGATTAGTTCAACAGTTGACAGTTGACAGTTGACAGTTGACAGTTTGAGAGCGACCTCTAC
>NZ_JAUBOJ010000518.1:0-1491 GCF_036700185.1 Microcoleus sp. BM001215392
GAGTTCGCGATCGCCTGAAATTAATCGCTCTTTATAGGGATAATAGCGATCGCACGTTTTGACTTATTCCAAAAGTGCGATCGCAGGTTTGCCATCTGGTATAGATGAAGCGCGATCGACCGGCACGATGTCAAAAAGAGCGCTCGCCCGTCGCCAGTGAAAAAGTTGTAAAGGGCGATCGACCTTTTGACGCTAAAAGTGCGCTCGCCCTTCCCTGAGAAAAAGTTGTAAAGTGCGCTCGACCTTTCCATGCCAAAAAGAGGAATTACCTCAATTCCTATGCTAATTGGCTTTGCCAATTTATTGCATACTGTTTAATTTTCTCTGCCTCATCAATACCATTAACAATTCGACGTGCATTCAAGAAATCCACACGGTTGCCGGAAATATAATCATCAAGCTTAGCAGTTGTAAAAGTACCTCGCTTCATGCCATCGACCAGGATAAAGAGTGCAATATCCGGGCGCAGAACCAGATCCGGATTGTTCACCAGATCTATTCCCAGCAAATCCGAATATTTCTGATAATTGGACTTCCAAGTAAGCTGTACATAGCCCCGTCCGTAGAAGGGATAATACGATAGGTTTTGGCGGCGGTAGTTTTCTGCATTGGGTTCGCCCAAGTAATACGCTTCTCGCACAGGTTGAAAACTATTGTTCGTTTCGTGCTGAACAGTTGCGAGAATATAAGCTATTTGAGATTTAGAAGTGATACCTTGGCGATTAGCTTCGTTAACTATCGCCTGAATTGCTGCTTGTCTGTCACCACCCTGCCAATTAGGTAATTTTCCACTTACAGGCTGAGGCCTATTATTCGTAACAGGCGTAACAGGCGTAACAGTAGGAACCTGATAACCTACAGGTAAATAAACCGACTGTCCTACCTGCAAATTAAGCGCTTCAGCTTCGGTAAATGTACCGCCACCGACTTTTTGAATCTCACGCCAGCGGTTAGCATCCCCCAGCTCGCGTTTTGCAATGCCTGAGAGAGTATCACCCGATCGCACAATGTACTGCCGCTGCTTACCAGGTGTTGCAGGAGGTGCATTATAGGAATTTGTCTGAGCATTTTCCAGTCGCACAAATGACAGTCCAGCATACTGCGCTGGAGTCAGAATTCGTTCCTTAATCCCGCTACCAGTCGGCCAATTTGCCTCAGTAATCCGAACCCGTCCATCAGGATAAACTTCTTCCAAAAAGGCAACGTGACCTACACTTCCAGCATATTGAGTATTAGGCGGCCAAACTACCAGTCCTCGCGCCCCAGCAGTTGGTGTAGAAGTAATCGGCAAACCTACCTTCAGAGCATCGTTCCTCCACGCCCCAGCATTGCCCCTAAACAGAGCATTATTCTTGATAGCAGCGGGTAGCAAGCCAGTTTCCAGCATCCTTCCGTAAGCATACCAAGTGCATTGCCCCTGCCAGTTGTAAGCAAACGGGTTGACTGATCCATTACGGTAGTTAGCTGAATTAGAGTTAATTGGAACTTGCG
>NZ_JAUBOJ010000518.1:1591-4251 GCF_036700185.1 Microcoleus sp. BM001215392
GAGTTGGAGTTGGAGTTGGAGTTGGAGTTGGAGTTGGAGTTGGAGTTGGAGTTGGAGTTGGTGTTGGAGTTGGTGTTGGTGTTGGTGTTGGTGTTGGTGTTGGTGTTGGTATAGGTGGTAACGGAGTAGAACCGGGAGCATTCCCGTTAATAAGTGCGCTCGCTATCCAGTTATTCGTGCCCGCAATCCTATACCAGCGCTCATCGGGAGTTTCTAGCTGAACGTCAGGAATGCGCTCTCCATAAGTCCAACCGCTAAATTGAAGAGTAGTGTTATAGCCATATGTGCCGACTATCCCAAAGCTAGTTCTAGGCCCCGATCGCACATTTGCACCAATCGGTGCCATTACCGAACCAGAAAAGTTTACTGCTTCGATATTTGGCCACAGGGGTACAGCAACCGCACGTTCCCCAGGCGTTACCTTTCCTTCGCCGCTCCAACTTTCAGGAACAATAGTAGCCGGCTCATCATATTGTTGCGGCGTCGTCTTCTTCGCCAAATCCACCGCCGCCAACGTATTCAAAAACCCAAAACCCGTCTCATCATCCCATCCAACCGGCCCCAAATCCCTCGCCGTAGACTTCAAAATCTCCATCACTTGGCGATAGTTCAAAGCAGGATTTGCCGCCCAAACCAAAGAAGCCGCCCCCGCAACTTTAGCAGTCGCAACCGAAGTCCCCGCCATCGTGCCCAAATCATTTCCCACAGTCGATAAACCGGGGTGTTCAGTCGTGCCGCCATCCGCCACAATATCCAAACCGCGACCATAACTAGAATAGATCGATCGCCCGTTAATATCCCCAGCCCCAACCGTAAAAATATTGTCAAATTCCTGAGAAGCTTGACCCAAAACCGACATCACACCGCCGTCGTTACCCGCCGCCACTACCAGCATTACCCCATTTTGCCGCGCATATTCGATCGCACTTCTTTCTGCGGTCGTCAACTCATAGCGCGTCGTCACACTCCCGTCAGCATTCTTCTGAGTCAAATCCAAACTGAGATTCGCGATCGCATTTTTCTGTCCAGAAGCCTTCGCAGCATCCACAAACTCTACCAAAGAATCCGCCCATCTCCCAGAATCGATCGCCCTTCCCACCCACTTCGGCGCAGTCTTATTAATCGCATCAATAATCCCCAACATAAAAGTACCGTGCTCGCTACCTTCCCCAGCTTTCAGCAACGGATTGTTATCCCCATCTACATAATCGCGGCCCTGCTTGATATTCGCGTAATTCAAATAAGGACTATCCGCACTCACACCAGTATCAATCGTTCCTAAATACGGCTGAGAAGCCAACGGAAAATTTAAGAATTGCCGAATCGCATTCGGATCTTTCGGATTCGGCGAACCTGGATCGATCGGAATTACAGCCACCGGCAAAGTCTCAAACGCACCGCCCGGATTGTAAGGCGATTGAGTGGCAATCCCATCATGGTACAGACCCAGCGGGTCGAAATCAATCAGCGGCGGTAAATTATTAGTTGGTGCACCAGGGGCGATCGGGCAAACGCCACTATCAGCCAAGAAATTAGGTAAATCTAAATCTGGTAGCGACAAAGAACCGAATAAATGATGCAGCGGATCGAAATCATCCAGCCATCCCCCCACACCCGCACTCGGAGTCACAATTCTTTCCAACACATGACTGCGGGATTTTTTGCGGCCTTTGCGTTTCGGTGAATTCCCAAAACCTTGAGCCTCTTTGCGTTTTTTGCCACCAAAATTTAGCCAACCCATAATTTTTGCACCTTGATTAATATGAATTTCGATCGCACGAACTCGATCGAATGCCTCCCGCATTCAACCAAAATCGTTACTTGACAAAAATCTGTAAGTAATAATCTGAAAATTTCTGTTTGTTTGAAAAACTACGCAAACTTAACAAATTTTACGTATTGGCGATCGCTTCACATCTGCCGGGCTTAGCTTGCGGTCTGGCGGGCGATCGAGTCTATACTTTGTCAATGCTTAATTTTTCGATTTTTTTAGCTTCTTCACGGTTATCCTACACCAATAACCCTCTTTCGATTATAAAGTTTGTGTAAAGCTTTTTTGTCAACTTAATTAGGGCTGACTCTAAAATCTGGTTTTTACCAAAATATGGAATCGCAGCCTTTAAAATCGATGAAAAACCCGGTTTCTGGTCGCCAGCACTACATTTCCAAAATAGTTATAATTGGCACTTGCTTTTTTTCTGATTTCTGATAATATAAACCGAGAGGTGAAATTTGGAATGAGGTCTGAAGCCCTAGCAAATATCACTAAAGCTTCTTCAAAAACAACTTTAACCCTTCCCTGCTTCATTGAAACAGGGGCAAACTTAGCCTTGAAAATTTCTGTTTTTAGGAATATTTAGGGCGGCTTGAAATGCTCAAAAACATAACGGAGAAAAGATACAAACGTAATTGGGCGATCGACTCTCGACAATTCAATAAAAACACCCACTTTGAGCGAAAACTCTTCTCCCCCCCTTTTTAAGGGGGGCTAGGGGGGATCGAGTTTCGACCTAAAACCCAGTGTTTCTCTAGTCGGTCTGAAAGTCTAGATCCCCCTAAATCCCCCTTAATAAGGGGGACTTTGAACGCTCTTGTCCCCCCCTTATTAAGGGGGGCTAGGCAGGGTGGATTAATTGTCAGGGGGGAATGTATGATAGAAG
>NZ_JAUBOJ010000519.1:0-4236 GCF_036700185.1 Microcoleus sp. BM001215392
ACATAAATAACTTCATGAATAGAGCCGATACCCGTACTGCATCAATGATTTGATTCGGGTTCTGCAACTGTCAACTGTCCACTGTCAACTGTCCACTGCTATAACTGCTTTCCTGGCAATTTCAAAATTGACGCACCAGCTCATGAATGGTGCGTCAGTCACGGAGTCTAGCCGACTGTGCGGGCTAGCAAGACGGGACAGTTAGCGTAGACTCGCACGTAGTCTGATAGGGAATTTCCCAGAAGTCGATCGAGATCCACAAAGCTTTTAGCAACATTCGGCCGCCGATCCGGAGAACCTATTACCAACAAATCGGCATTCAAGTCACCTGCAATCTGACAAATTGCTTCCCCGGGCTTACCAGCAGCACTGACGCAGCGGTAGCTAACTCCCATTTGTTTGGCGAGTGTTACTCCGGCAGCCAATACGGGGTCTTTTTGGGCACTTGCGGTTAAATCTTCGCTGTATTTTCCCGTCAAATCTTTGGTGACGTGCACGAGAATTATTTCAGAGCCGCTGATATCTTTGACCAAAGATAGCGCAAGCTGCAATGACTGTTTTGCCGATTCTGACTTGTCGAGCGCTACCATGACTCGCTTGATTTTTTTGACGTAGATGTCGTCTTTTACTAACAGCATCGGTCTCGATGTTAGCTGGAAAACGTACTGGCTGACTGAGTTTTCCAAAATCGATTGCAGCCGTCCCAGTCCCCGGGAACCCATAATTACTAAGTCGGATTGTTCTTCTTCTGCGACTTGGCAAACTGTGGTTTTTGGGTCTCCCTGTTTCAGCCGGGGATTGACTTTGCTCGGATCTATTTTCAAAGACTGCACTGCTTGTGCTAAAATCTTGCCTCCTTCTTCCAACTTGTCGGCCATGCCGTCGGATGTTACTTGCGGCGGTACGACGTGGAGGACTGTGACAGAGCTTTTTTGCAAGGAAGGGATGTCCATCAACATATTAAACATCTCTTCGCACAAGCCGCGACCGGCGACGGCTACTAAAATTTTTTCTATCATGGTTTTAGCGGTGAAAACGGTTGAGTTTTTTTGTGCGTCCTCAAACTAGAGCGTTGGTACTCTAGTTTCTTACTGTCAAGCATAAGCCTGAAGTTTGCTTTATCATTTGTAGAAATGTAGCGTTTTGGAACAATTTGTAACGTGTTAGAGAACGATCGAACTCAACCAGAACTCGCAGCGGCTGGTGCTATTCAAAATCGCCCCGGGATCGTGGACTCGGAGGGCTGGTTTGAATATTTGGTGCGAGTCTATCCCCACCATACTGACTACAGCGGCGCGGTTTGGCACGGGACTTATGTGACTTGGATGGAAGAAGCGCGGGTGGAAAGTTTGCGCTCTTTCGGCATCGAGTATGCAGACTGGGTGGCGCAGGGTTTGGAATTACCTGTGGTGGAGCTTTCGCTGCGCTACCACCGCTCTGTACAAATGGGTCAATCTGTGGCAGTCAGAACGCGGATGGCTGCTACCGAGGGCGTGCGGCTGCTGTGGGATTATGAAATTCGATCGCCCGATGCTCAACAATTATACGTGACGGCCCAGGTAACTTTGGTGGGTGTCGATCGCGACAAGGGCAAGATTATCCGCCAATTGCCGCCGGCGCTGAAGGAAGCTTTAACCAGGCTTTCTGTTAAACCTTCAACTTAGAAATACCGGGCGGTTGAAACCAGGTTTATACAAACACTCACACAAGGAGTGCGGGTTGAAGACAGAGTGGTTAAAATGAAGTTACATTCTCCAATTTTAACCACCGTCTTCTTTTAATTTGCCGCTTTGTAGGAATTTTTAACAATGTCAAAAAAACTGGATTTCCCAGACAAAAATAATGAACTACAGGGCATAAATTTGGAGGATGATCAGTTAAAATCTCTCGAAAAAAATGAAGATAAAAATATTATTTCGGAGAACCAGGACAATTTAAAAAATAATGAATTAGCTGATAGTCAAGGTAAAATTTGGGCGATCGTTTGGCTGTCGGCGGCTCTGCTGGCGGTGTCTATGGCTGCAATTTTTATTCGGTTGAGCGAACGGGAAATCAGCCCGAATGCTACGGTTTTTAACCGTTTGTGGATAGCAACTGCGGTATTTGGATTGTGGAATGGTGCGGGTGCTGTGCGTCGCCGAATGTCTGGAAATGATGTTGAAGTGCGATCGAGCTACACGCTGCACGATTTCATTTTATTAACAGCCGTAGGCGTGGTTTCTTCTGCTTCCTTGGGTTTCTGGGCTTGGTCGCTGACTCAGACGAATGTCGCTAATTCTACTGTACTGCGCAACTTAACTCCTTTATTTACTACTTTGGGGGGATGGCTGCTGTTGGGACGGCGTTTTGACAGCAGATTTTTGGTGGGACTGGCGGTGGCGTTGGCAGGTGCGATCGCGATCGGCACTAAAGACTTGCAAATAGCAGGAGACAATTTTGTTGGCGACATTGCAGCCTTGTTATCGGCGATGTTCTATGCAGGAAATCTGCTGATCGCAGAACATTTGCGCGCCAAGTTCCCGGCGACAACTATCTTGATGTGGCGCTGTTTTATTGGCAGCATCTTAATTTTGCCGCTGGTTTTGCTAGAAGGCGATCGGGTATTCCCTAATTCTTGGCAAGGATGGCTGGCTGTAATTGCTTTGGCCGTGATTTGCCAAGCTTTCGGCCAAGGACTTCTCATCCACAGTCTCGGCCGTTTGTCATCAAGCTTCGTCGCTATTTTCCTGCTGCTAGAACCCGTGATTACTGCGATTATGGCGTGGGTGCTATTTTCCGAAAGTTTGAGCTTGTTTAATTGGTTAGCATTCTCTGTGGTTTTGGCGGGAATATATTTGGCGAAATCTAGCGGCTGGGCCGATCGAAAATAAAAATAGGAAAAAAACTGAAATGGTTGCAACATCAACTAGCACGAACATCTGGGATTACGACTTTAGTTTACTGCCTCAATATTTACAAAAGCTGTTTGTCAAACTGCGGATTGCTGTGGTGTTCGGCGGCGACTGCGATCGCCCCGGAGCGGTAATTTACAAAACCCACAATCCCCGCTCTTGGAAAAGTTACGAAACCGTCGCCCGCGAGATTGCCAGAGCCTTAGCTGAAATAGGCTTCCAGCACGTCTTTGTCATCCCTGACGACATGAACTTGCCCGCACAGCTCAAACAACAAAATATCGATTTAGTATGGCTGAATACTGGCGGAGTCCAGGGCTACAATCCAGTTTGTCACACTCCCGCCTTGTTGGAAATGTTGGGAATGCCCTATGTCGGTCACAATCCTTTAAACAGTTCAACTTTAGATAACAAACACGCTTTTAAACGGGAACTGCAATCAATCGGAATTAAAACCGCTGCCTTTATGACTTGGCATCCTTCTCAAGGAATTTTGCAGCCTAATTTGCACGAGCGGTTTGCCATAGCTTTTGGCAATTATCAAGGGCCGTTTGTGGTCAAACCAGTATCCGGTCGCGCTTCGCTGCACGTTCATTTTGTAGATAAGATTGAAGGCTTATCTCAGGCGGTTGCAGAAGTCCACCGAGCAACTCACAATACTGCTTTAATTGAAAAATATTTGCCTGGACGAGAATTTTGCGTAGCGGTTTGTGGCTATGTTACTTATGCTAAAGGCAGTTTTGAGAAAAATCAGAAACCCTTTGCTTTTTCCACGATAGAACGAGTTCTAGAATCGGATGAGCGCATCTTTACTTCTATGGACAAAAAGGCGATTACTGCCGACCGCGGACGCTTGATGGGCGCAGAGAAACCTGAACTAAAACAGCAGTTAATTGAGCTAGCTAGAAAAATTTATTGGGAGTTTAGCTTGAACAGTTTGGTGCGCATTGATGTCAGAAGTGACGCTGATGGAGAACTTTATGTTTTAGAAGCAAATCCGAAACCGGATCTAAAATATCCTGGGGAAAATGTGACGAGTTTGGTAGCTTTGGGTTTGGCGGAATATGGGATGAGTTATAACGATTTAATTTTTAGTTTGCTCGCGGATAGGTTGGATTATTTGCTAACTCAACATATCGAGATTATTCCTCATATTGTGGATTTACTTCGTTAATCTGACTTGATGCTTGAGGGCGTGCAGCCACACTATGACTGTCAATAAATACACAATTTTACTGCTATTATAGTGTTTAAAAATCAGGCTGTCGCTCCTTGGTTGATGATAACAATGGTGCATCAGGGCGCAAGCAAATATACTCGTATGGGCTATAGCATTTCGGTAGTA
>NZ_JAUBOJ010000520.1:0-4225 GCF_036700185.1 Microcoleus sp. BM001215392
GAATGCGAGTCCTTCTATGATGCGGACTCGCATTCCGAACGATCGAACCAAGACAATATCAATCTACCATCACAGATAACACATATTCTCCTTGATTTACCGAGTGATTTGTGGAAACATCAAAAACAAAAACATCCGACTCCGCACTAACCTCAACTAAACTCGGAAGTTCCCCATTCTTGTTAAAACTCAGAATTTGATAAAGCCGATCGCCCTTTTTGACAAAACTCCCCAACTGCACTCGGTTTTGAATCATCCCGCCCGCCGGAGCATAATATTTCTTGACAGAATTCTTGGGAGTCAAAATCATGGGGTGCGCCGCCGTTTCCGGGAGGGGAAATCCTTCTATCTTCAACAAACCCTTAGTTGCTAAGTAATTTTTGATTCCCCGCAAACCTTTTGCTACAGACTCGGGATTCATCTGCATCCCCGAGCCTAATTCTAAAGTCCAAGCTTCGACATCAAATACGATCGCGCTTCCCAACTCGGTTAAACTCTTTTCCAGCGCCAGCCAAGGCTTGAGAAACGCCTCGTCAAAAGCATCGCCGTCGTACTCGTCGAACAAGATTCCGCGATCGAGCAAAAAAGCCTTCGCACTTTCGGAGCGGGAACTAAAACAGTAAATGTAATCTACAGCTTGATTCGTAGAACTGTGCAAGTCCAGGACGTAATCAGCATCCAAACACAAAGATTGTAGCTGGTAGCGGTAAATTTCACTGTAGGGCCGGCAACTAGGAGCATTAATTCTTGCCAACTGTTTCGCAAAACTCCAAGCAATCTCTTTTCTGTACTTGTATTTGATCGTATCAGCATCGAGATTGATGTGAGATTTGGCAAAAGCCTGAATATCTTCGCCCTCTTTTTCAAAATCCCAAAAAATACGGTTCCAATCTTCCCCATCATAATGATTGTACCGGCCAGGGGAGAAATGGTGCGATCGCTGGCTGACACCGACAGGATTGCAAACCGGTACCAGCAAAATTTCCCCAATTAACTGATTGCTGTCTTGGGACATTAAAAACTCAATTAATTGATGAATTACAGCATTGCCGCTAATCTCCGCGCCGTGGAGGTTAGACTGTATGTAAGCCTTTTTGCCGGGAATGGCACCTCGAAACTGATACACTTGTAGCGAAAGCCGATCGCCAGAAGCAAGCTGCACCACAGGAATAGTCGAAATAACAGGAATCATAGACAGGATAATTGGGAATTGGGGAATGGGGAATGGGGAATCGGGGAATGGGGAATGGGAATGGGGCACTGGTAGCAAATAACCAATAACTCATAACCAATAACCAATAACCAATAACCAATAACTAATCACTTCTTCTTTCATAGCCGATCGGCGGGCGTTGGTCTAAAATCAATACAGTCCTCTGCTGCCTTGCTTTCGGCAAGATTGAAGCATACCTACCCTGAAACCTCATAATAATCCTTGTGTCAGAAACTTCCCAGAACCGCCCAGCGCTGGATCTGAAGACCATATTTCCATTCGAGCTAGATAACTTTCAGAGAGACGCGATCGCCGCCCTCGATGCAGGTAAATCCGTTGTCGTGTGCGCTCCCACGGGCTCAGGGAAAACGTTAATCGGCGAATACGCCATCCATCAAGCACTCTCCCGGGGGCGGCGCGTCTTCTATACCACTCCCCTCAAAGCTCTCTCCAACCAAAAACTGCGCGACTTCCGCACTCAATTTGGGGACGAGATGGTAGGTTTGCTCACGGGCGACATCTCCTTCAATCGAGATGCGCCGATTTTGGTGATGACTACCGAAATTTTTCGGAATATGCTCTACGGTACGCCGATCGGCGCTGTCGGTGCTTCCCTCACCGGAGTCGAAACTGTGGTGCTCGACGAGTGTCACTACATGAACGATCGCCAGCGCGGTACAGTCTGGGAAGAATCGATCATCTACTGTTCCAGTGAAATTCAACTCCTCGCCCTTTCAGCAACCGTCGCTAACAGCGCCCAACTTACAGACTGGATCGACAAAGTTCACGGGCCTACAGAGCTTGTATACTCAGACTTTCGGCCAGTGCCGCTGCAATTCCACTTCGCCAATCAAAAAGGGATATTTCCCCTGCTAGACGAAACCGGCAAAAGAGCTAATGTGCGGTTAGTCCCCAAAAAGAAGCAGCAAAAAGCAGAAAGAGGTAGCATTCCCACCCCGAGTTTGACCGAGGTTTTGTCCCGGTTGGACGATCGAGATATGCTACCAGCAATCTACTTCATCTTCAGCCGTCGTGGGTGCGACCAAGCAGTAGCAGAAGTCAGCAATTTCTCCCTCGTTAACGAAGCCGAAGCAGCCGAACTCAAACGCATCATTGACGATTTTTTACAGCGCAACCCTGAAGCAGAACGCTTCGGTCAAAAAGAAGCACTTTTAAAAGGTATCGCCGCCCACCACGCAGGCATTTTGCCCGCTTGGAAAGGTTTAGTAGAAGAACTCTTTGGCAGAGGTTTGATTAAAGTCGTATTTGCCACCGAAACCCTCGCAGCCGGGATTAATATGCCCGCCCGCACCACAGTCATTTCCACCCTGTCCAAGCGTACCGACAAGGGACACCGACTGCTAAACGCTTCAGAATTCCTGCAAATGGCCGGTCGGGCAGGTCGCCGGGGTATGGACGAGCTCGGGCACGTGGTCGCAGTTCAGACACGCTTTGAAGGCGCAAAAGAAGCCTCTTATTTGGCAACAGCCAAAGCCGACCCCCTCGCCAGTCAGTTTACCCCCAGCTACGGCATGGTGCTGAATTTACTGCAAACTCACACTCTTGAAGAAGCTCAAGAGTTGGTAGAGCGCAGTTTTGGTCAATATCTCTCCACTTTGTACTTGCAGCCGCAGCAAGCAGAGTTAGACAGGTTGCAAGCAGAATTGGCAGTGCTCGAAGAGTCCCTGGCCGCCGGAGGTGATGTCTCTACCCTGGAAAAACAACTCGCACATTACGAAAAATTGCAGGGAAGGCTCAAAGAAGACAAACGTCTGCTCAAAACTTTATTACAGCAAGCTGAAGAAGCACGAATTAAAGAGATGTCCGTGGCTGTGGCTTTTGCAGTCCTCGGTACGGTTCTGAGTCTCAAGGGCAAACACGTTCCCACAGCTAAACGATCGCACACAACCCCCATACCCGCCGTACTGGTTGCCAAAATCCCAGGTTCGGGCCAAGCACCAAATTTGGTGTGCTTGGGTAAAGATAACCGCTGGTATGTCGTCGCCATTAGCGATGTCGCCAGTCTACACGCCCAACTTCGCCGCTTGAGCGTCGCAGATACCCTGAGCCCGCCGGAGGCAATGACCGTGAGACTCGGCCAGTGCCGCTTGGGAACAGAGGAAACTGTTGCTGTTGCTCAATCGATCCCAGAATTGCCCGCACCCGAACCGAGCCCGGAGGCGATCGAACAACAGCAGAAAATCGAGGCCCAAGAAGCTAAACTAGAAATTCACCCAGTTCTAGAATGGGGCAATCCCGGTACTTTGCTCAAGCGCCAGCGCCGCCGCGAAGAATTGAAAAAAGAAATCCGCAAAGCCGAACAAGACTTAGAAAAGCAGCGAGCTCGCTACTGGGAGCAATTTCTCAACTTAATTGACATCTTGCTAAATTTCGGCTGCTTGGAAAGAGTAGTTTCAGCCGATGGAAACCGAGATGATTCGTCCGACAGGTTGGTACCCACAATCTTGGGCCAAGCTTGCGCCGCCATTCGCGGCGATAACGAACTCTGGCTGGGTCTGTCTCTGATGTCTGCTGAATTTGACGAACTCGACCCCCACCACCTCGCTGCTGCTTGCGCGGCCTTGGTGACAGAAGTTTCTAGGCCCGACAGTTGGACTCATTACTCGCTGTCGCCGGAAGTTTTGGCGCCTTTGGACAATCTGCAAAAAGGCCTGCGCCGCCGCTTGTTTCAAGTGCAGTACCGCCACGAAGCTGCGATCCCGATTTGGCTGGAACGCGACTTAGTGACTTTGGTGGAACAGTGGGCTCTGGGCGTGGAATGGTTGGAACTGATTAGCCATACCAGTCTGGATGAAGGCGATGTGGTGCGGATTTTGCGCCGGACTTTGGATTTCTTGTCTCAAATTCCTCACGTTCCTCACGTGGCTGATTCTTTGCGCAGAAATGCTTGTCGGGCGATGCAGTTGATCGATCGATTCCCGGTAAATGAAGCTGCGAGTTGACAGTTGACAGTTGACAGTTGACAGTTGACAGTTGACAGTTGACAGTTGA
>NZ_JAUBOJ010000521.1:0-4191 GCF_036700185.1 Microcoleus sp. BM001215392
TTAGGGGGGGTGCATTTCCCTCTCGATCGGGGGGGTTTAGGGGAGGTGAAATTCCATCTTTCCCCCCCCCTTGAGAAGGGGGGGTTAAGGGGGGTGCAATGCCATCAAGGGCGGGTGAAATTATATCTTGTCCCGCCCCTTGAGAAGGGGGAGTTAGGGGGGGTGCAATTCGCTGCCAGCGTTCCTGCCATTTAGCAAATTCCTCAAGATTAAAAGCATTTTCCAAACTGTAGAGAGGAATATTGTGCTTGACGCTAAAAAATTGAGTAGCAGGCTTTTCTCCCACGCGCTGAGTCGGACTTTCCGCAGTAATCAACTCAGGATAATCCGATTCTAATTCTTGCAACTGTCGGTAAAGGCGATCGTACACCTCATCAGCCATAATCGGCACATCAAGAACATAATAAGCATAGCTAGCTTCCTGTAGCTGCTGCCTCAACTGTTGAATTTGCTGCTGAATTTCTGGTTGCATATTAATTTTTGATTTTTGATTTCTGATTTTACCTTTGCTCTCATATCCGAGCAAACCACACCATAAAATTGGTTCGATCGTTCGGACTTCAGTCCTCAGATTTTTTTGAGGACTGAAGTCCGAACGATCGAACATTATAACGGTTGTTTTACAGGATATGATATTAGATGATATATCTCAATTTGAAAAAAAAAGAGCCATAAACTAGAAAATAAAAAAATATCCTAATTAAGACTCCCTTTGATAGTGGCTGAATTATTGAGTAAAATCCCTCACAAATTAAGGTCGGCAAATTCGCTAAATTTCTTGTTATCCCCGGATATGGCAGGTTGAAGATTCTCCGCCTCTTTGTCACCGTTCGAGTTGCCGTTGGTGCGGGATTTGATAAATTCTTGAGCATTTGGCTTGGTGAAAGCAAGCGGTTCAGCGTGTTCTACCTGAAACACGTTAGCGTAAAGGTTAGCAATAATTTGTTTGCCTCCTTGGGTCAATTCCAAGTAGTTCAAAGCTGCTGGAATATATGGAAAAACTCCGTTCCAATAAAATTTTGCGTAATTTTGGCGCAAATCTCCTGGAGACTTGTAGCCCAAGATTTTATTAGTACCGACTTCCTCAAATTCGTAGAACAGCGCACTGATTTTGCGCAGGTAATTGGGATCGCTCAACTGACCGATCAAATCGGCAGCCCTGGCCAGTCCAGAATAGTTATTTCTATCTTGATGGGTTTCGCTAGCAGGAACTGGAAAGCGTGTCAACTCAATATTGCGCTTGATTTGTTCGGCATCAATTAAGGTGTGGCCGCCGAAGCGTTCGTCAATTACGAGTTTTCCTCGATCGACATGATAAGGAGTTAGACTGGCAGAAGTTGCGCCGATCGGCACAGAAACCATGCCCCCATCAATACCCGTAGCGTAGAGTCCCACAGCTTCTTGGTCTTGGCGGCAAACGCCTTTGACGTAGCCGATATCGTGGCACAGCAGCGAAATCAGGTAGTGCAGCCAATCTTCTGGAGACACTCCACCTTCGCGAATATGCTTGCCCCGGAGAATTTCTTGTCCCACCAAGGCCACCAACATGGTGTGTTCCACGTTGTGGTAGAGAGCATCGCAGTTAGCGATATTTTCCAGAGCCATAGTCCCCGCCCAGGCGATAATTTCAGGGTAATCAGGCTTGTACTTGCCGTAGGTGCGACGGTAGCCGGCCTGGAGCTCTTGCACAAAAGCGTCAATCAGGATAGCAGTTGCATTGAACATGATAAATTATCTCACTCAAACTGTAGTTACAAACTCGATCGCAAATATCTTGGATAGCTGAAAAAATCATCAATGGGCGTGACCGTAGGTTTGACCCCTCACTCAAAGACTGATACAGTTCCCCGCCGTTATGAGTGTGGCTTTCCCCCTATTTTAGACGAAGGTTCAAGCTTGCAGATTCATCTGCCCAGGAAATCTCAAATCGAAAAATGGAAAATCGACTGACGCCTCGGCGTTGAATTTTAAAGTTCAGCTAGTTTTGTCCGGTCAGAAAATTGCATTTTTGGCTATGCTTCCCACCATAACCTAATTTCCGAATCAAAAGAGCGATTTTTTTGCTATTAAATATTGGTAAAACAATTTACCTTGTTTCACCGACTAATTAATTACAAGTCCTAGGCGTGAAAGTTATGAACTGTCTGTTTCCGAGTCTCTCCAGTGTCATTCTTCGCACTCGGCGGTCGATCGCCCCAAAATACCTAGGATTGTTTGCGTTCGCGGCTGTTTGCAGTGCAGCACCTGCTTTGGGAGCACAAAAAATTTATGTCACTTACGGGCCGCTAGAAGTATCAGTGCCGATCGAGTCCCTAGAACTCTTCGCCAAACAAGGTAAAGTAGACTCGAACTTGGACGGCTTCGCTCAATACGCCAAACCAGCACAGCTAGCTGAGATTCGCAGCGCCCTGCAAGCCAGGGCTGAAATCAGCCCGGTGACGATCGCCCAATTTTTGTACACGCCGCAAGGAGAAGTGCTGCTAGAACGCTTGGGGCGAGTAATTCAAACCAAAGCTCGGCAGCCCGGATTTTATGCGATCCGCGCCTCCTTAATTTTAGCAGCCTCAGATCCAGAAGGGCTGACAATTCTCAACGTGCTGCAAAAATTCCCCACTTACGGCATCAGGATTGACATCAGCCGCGGCTTGGGTATCGCCAGCGAGTTGACATCGCTGATCAACCGTTCCAACCGGGCGATCGCCGCAGTCGCCCAGTTATCGGAAACAGAAGCAGCCCAAACGCCGATCGTACAGCCCGCCGAAATGCTACAGATCCAGCTCCCAGGCCCCTACAGTTGGAAAAAATCATCGGTAACTCTGACGAGTCCGAATCGCCAGCGTACCTTTGATATCGACATTTACCTACCGCAGGGCAGCCCGCAACCGGCGCCAGTAGTAGTAATTTCCCATGGTTTAGGTTCCGATCGGATTTCCTACGAGTATCTAGCCAAACACTTAGCCTCCTATGGGTTTGCTGTCGCCGTCCCCGAACACCCCGGCAGCAACGCCCAACAAATCCAAGACCTAGTAACAGGCAAAGCCAGCGAAGTATCAGAACCGGCCGAATTTATCAACCGTCCCCTCGATATCAAAGACCTGCTCGATTATTTAACCCAACTTTCGACAACCAATGCGGCCTACCGAGGGCAGCTCGACTTGCAGCGAGTCGGCATCATCGGCCAATCTTTCGGCGGCTATACAGCTTTAACCTTAGCCGGAGCGGGGATTAACTTTGCACAGCTAGACAAAGACTGCAAGTTGGAAAACGAAACTTGGAACATCTCGCTGCTGTTGCAGTGTCGCGCCCGCAGCCTCGATCGCAACCAGTACAATTTCAGCGATCCGCGCATCAAAGCTGCGATCGCCATCAACCCGATCGTCAGCAGCATTCTCGGAGAAACAAACCTCAGCAAAATTCAAATCCCAGTCATGGTACTCGCAGGCAGCGCCGATACGGTCGCCCCCGCTTTGCTGGAACAAATTCAACCCTTCACATGGATGACATCACCCAACAAATATCTGGTACTAATGAACAGCGGCACTCACTTTTCCACGATCGACCAATCTCCTCAAAGTGTCTTTTTGCCACCAGCAGAGGCGATCGGGCCCGAACCAGCATTAGCCCGCCGCTACCTAAACGGACTCAGCCTAGCCTTCATGGAAACCTATTTGAACAACAAATCAAATTTCCGCCCGTATTTACAGCCGAACTACGCTGTGGCCATCTCCCGAAACAGTCTGGGACTGAGAATTTTGCGATCGCTCACCTCGCAGCAACTTCAAGAGTTCAGTGCTCCACCTGTGCGCACCCCGGCTCCTCCAGTGCCGATCGCTCCGGTTTCTCCACCTTCTCCAGCTCCCGTTCCCCGTTAGACTTAAGCTGCGTCGCGATCGCCATGTGATGTGTTTTCGCCTCTGTGTCACCCTCATCAGCTTTCCTGATGACCCTCATCAGTTCTACTGTCGCTAGACCCCTTTACAAACCTTAAGGATACCGTTAATAATAGAAACATCATCCGAACATTGACAACCAAATACAGCAATCATAAACACATGACGGCAACCTTACAACAGCGCGAAAGCGCTAACATCTGGTCTCAGTTTTGCAACTGGGTCACTTCGACCGACAACCGCCTTTATGTAGGTTGGTTCGGCGTCTTGATGATTCCTACCTTGCTCACTGCCACAATCT
>NZ_JAUBOJ010000522.1:0-4180 GCF_036700185.1 Microcoleus sp. BM001215392
TTACTGCCGAAATGCTTCGCCCCTACAAGTATATTTTCAAAAATGAGATGCACCCAACAAATCCAAATCTGGTTTGCCGGGAAATACTGCCCAGAAACCGGGTTTTTGGAAGTATGTCGCAAGTATAGTAGAACAGAATTACTTTTCGCGGTAAGCTATAATTTAAGAATCACAAACATAACATCAAAAATCTAAAATGACAGTAACTGAAGCCTCCAATATTCGCAGACTGCTGTGCGATCCAGATTTAGGGCTGATCCCTCATCTAGAAAAATCCCTGAAAGACTTACACTCGTCGGCGATCGCCAACGGAGAGAAATTTAAGGTAGAACCTTACGATATCGAACTCAAAAGCTGCCACACTCAAAAGCATCCGAACGACCAAAAACCCCTTGTCACTCAGTCAGTGTTAATGAAAATTCCCCTGACTGGGAAAGTTCAAGACAAGATGCACTTATATCTGATCGCAAGTGAGTTGCAGAACCAAATCGATATCAAAATTATCGACTGGAGTGCCTTAGAACGCCGCCAATATGACATTCACGGCATCCCTCTCAAGCAGCCGATCACCAAAATAGATGGCGAGATGAATTACGAGTTAGTATTCGATCGACCAGGCTACTGCTGCATTACTCTGTGCCGCCAATTTGACTTGACTTACGCTGCCAATTATTAAGATCGTCCTGGTGTGGTTGACGCCGTAACTACAGAAACGAAGTCGGCGGTTGAAACCGCCACTACACAAACGAAGTCCGCCTCCGCGGACTGAAGGTGCGCACTGCGCACCTTGCCGTTGTCTTGTACATCGCGGGTAGCCCGAAATCGAATTTAAACCGATCGACTCGCCGTTTGGGCCAAAATCTGCTTAATTTGAGCAGGAGTCAGGCTGGGATTGGCTTGCAACATCAAAGCTATCACCCCGGATACGTGCGGCACTCCCATGGAAGTACCCGCAAAATATCGATAGGGAACGCCCGGTTGAGACAGCGGCACAGTTGAATAAACATCCCCAGCATCAGCCCTGCCGCCGTCGCCACCCGGAGCAACAAAATAACTAATTGTGTCAGATCCCGCCCGGTTAGAATAATCGGTAAACAAGCCATTCCGGTTAACCGCACCGACAGCAATTCCCACCTCATTCGCAAACTTAGCCGGATAATCTACATCCGGGCGAGCATCATTCCCTGCCGCCGAAATCACCACCACGCCCTTAGCTTCCGCCGCTTGAATCGCGCTCAATTCGCGATCGTTGATCTGTTGACCGCCAAAACTCACATTAATGATTTTCGCACCATTTGCCACCGCGTAATTAATTGCGTTAATTTCATCGCTAATTTTGCCTACTCCTGTGCTATTGAGTATTTTCAAAGGCATAACCTTGGCAGTTGGAGCTGTTCCAGTAATTCCCACCCCATCTTTTTTGGCAGCAACTAAACCCGAGATATGAGTGCCGTGGCCGTTATCATCCATCGGGTCATTATCGTTGTTGGCAAAATCCCATCCCCGGAAATCATCAACAAAGCCATTGCCATCATCATCTACGCCGTTGCTAGCTTTATTTCTACCTGCGGCATCAACGCCATTTTCCCCCCCATTGCTCCAAATATTTCCGGTCAAATCCGGGTGATTGTAATCAACTCCGCTGTCGATAACTGCTATCACAATGCCATCTCCAGTCAAGCCCTTCGCCCAAACTTCTGGAGCTTTAATTAAGTCTCTGCCCCACTCATCGCCACCCAAATCGGGAACATCAGGAAAAGTTGGCACACCTTGAGAAGAAGCAACTGCGGCCGCTGCATTCACCAAACCAAAGCCGAAACGAGAGTCAAAACCCGGTGAGTTGCTGGGATTGTTAGGAACAATATTTGCAGGAGTTGCAGATATATTTAGGTTAAAGTTTGTATTGCCTTGGTTTTGAGAAACTCGGACAAAGTATGTTCCGGCTGCCAGATTTTTGAGGTCGATAGACTCTGGCGATAAACCGGGTTCTTTAGCAGAAGCAATAATATCAGTAAAGTCAATAGAATTGTCGCCGTTAATATCTTTAATCACAGCCACATCAACATCGGCACTAAAACCGCTGACAGTTAATTTAAAGTCGTTAGTTGCAGGTAAAGTAAAGCGGTAAAGGTTGTCTGGGCGGGCGTTGCTAACCGAGTCGGCGATGGTTTGAGTGCTGCTCAAAACACCTAAATCGCGGGCTTGGCTGAGTTGGTTGCCCAATACGGTATTTGCAGAGATGAACTTACCGCTGAGGTTTTGTGGTGATGTGTTGGCAACTAAGCCTAAAATAGCATTGGATTGGCGAATTTTAATTACTGTATTGGGAGTGCCCGAAACTGTTTCTAAAATGAGGTCTGCTTCGGTAAGATTGTCAGTTAGTCCGATCGCATCCTCAAAACTGTTAAAGTCAGTAATCACGTCTGCAACCGCCGGATCTGAGACTGGGGAGTTGCTCCTAAGGACAAAGATATCTGCGCCCAAGCCCCCTGTCAGCGTATCTTTGCCTCCATCGCCCACTAAAACGTCGCTACCGCTGCCGCCGTTGAGGCTATCATCTCCCCTACCTCCTTGCAAGGTATCGCTGCCCTTCCCGCCAAACAGGAAGTCGTTGCCGGCACCGCCGTTAAGCAAGTCATTCCCGACACCGCCGAAGAGACTATCGGAATTGCCGCCGCCGAGGAGTCTGTCGTTACCATTATCACCGCTGAGGATCTCGGCATCCGAGGCACCGACAATAAAATCGTTACCTCCGAGGGCAAAAAGTCCGTTAGGATAAAAAGTTAAAAAGCCTGGAGTTAATGTCAAACTGTTGGCGCTATCATCTAAAAGATAGGAAAATCCGTCAGGGCTCGGGCCGGGCATAAAAATTTACTCCTAAGATAAAATCAATCTAAATTTTAGATTCAAAACATGAAATTGTCCTTAATAAATCTACCATCCCAAATTCACTAATCAGGAGCAGAAAATGGGAAAACAACACTTGCATCGAATTCAGAATTTTTTTAACGTCGCCGCATCGGGTTTAAAGCCTTATTTGCGCTATGTGATTCTGGGCGGAACATTTTTATTTATTGCTCAAGCTTTTTTAACTCATTGGCGAGAAGTCGCGAATATCCAAATTCGAGCCGAAAGTTTTCCGTTATTGGCGATCGCGCTTGGTGTCACTTTACTGTCTCTAATTTTTGTCGGCTGGGTGTGGATGTTAATTTTGCGAGAATTCCGCCAACCTGTCAATGCCGCCTGGGCGATTCAAGTTTTTCTCAAGACTAATATTGCCAAGTATTTACCTGGGAATATTTGGCATTTTTGGGGTAGAATTTTGGAAGCAAAAAAAGCTGGAATTTTTCCTAAAGCTGCAACTCTCAGCGTGCTGCTAGAACCGCTGCTGATGGCTTCTGCGGGCGTGCTGATTGGCTTGATTTGTTTTGAGCGCATCAATGGTTTGTTGCGAATTGTCGGTTGTGCTGCTATTTTGACGGCGATTCATCCCCTAATTTTAAATCCGATCGTCCTATTTGTAGAGCGGTTGAAGTTATCCAAGAACAATGGGGAAAATTCCGAGGTTGGGGCAGATGTTGGGGATGCTGCGGGCGATCGACTAATTTCGCGTTTAGGGTCTAGCTCCAATCTAGCTAAAAAAACATCTAGTGTCAAGTCCGGCAGCAAAATTAATTTACCAATTAAACGCTATCCTTTAGTGCCATTAATCGGACAAATGTGTTTTATCGGATTGCGGGGATGCGGTTTTTTGCTAACGGTAATGGCTTTGACTCCGGTGATTTTTCTCGATATTCCCAACTTGTTCGGTGCTTTTTGTTTTGCGTTTGTGGTGGGTTTAGTTGTACCTGGTGCGCCTGGGGGAATGGGAGTATTTGAAGCAACGGCGATCGCTCTCTTGGACGATCGCTTTTCGACTGGTATAATTTTGAGTGCGGTGGCTTTGTATCGGATAATCAGTATTCTGGCGGATGTTTCAGGTGCTGTTTTGGCGAAAATTGATCGAAAGCGCGATCGGGGAATCAAACATCGCTAAACTATCTCTTGTGCTTCGGTAAATCTAGATTCATTATTTTGGGTAAATCCCTAAATTTGAGAAGGCGTCAAATTGTTGGTTTTTTTCAGAGTCCGACAGGGGTTGAAAACCCCTGTCTCATAGCGAAAGTCCTCTCAAAGAGGA
>NZ_JAUBOJ010000523.1:0-4154 GCF_036700185.1 Microcoleus sp. BM001215392
GACAATTTATTAGTGATAAGCAGAGATTTACTGCCGAAATGCTTCGCCCCTACGAAGATATTTGCACTCATTGAGATGCACCCGCCCGTTTCTACTTATTTTTGCAATCTTGTCTATTAAAAACACCCTCTCGGCGCCCTAATCCTGACTACTTCGCCGCCGGTAAAGACAACTGAGGCGAACTCTTAGGATAAGCTACATTCTCGGGAAGAGCCGCAGGTTCCGAGGCCAGCAAAAACTCGCGAATTAACCTAGCAACTGCTCTTTGAGCTAAACCCCCTACCACTTTCTGACCCATATTCTGCACTTCGGGTTTTACCAACAACTGCGGCAGTAGCTGCAATACTTTCATAGTGTCAAAACCCGGAGTTGATTGCAAAATATCCCAAATTCGCTTGATATGTTCTAAGTTTTGTTGTTCGGTTGGTGAAACCACAGGTACAGCCTTGACTCCAAACCATTCACCGACTACAGATTTAGCATTGTCAAAAGCTTTACTCGAAAGCGTGTCGAGACTTTTCACCAATTCAGCTACAATGCGATCGCGAATGAAATCTCCTCTCTGAGAAAATAAATACTCTAACGCTTGGTTGAGGATTTTGCTCACATCGTAATCATCGCTTTCCCGGGCATTGTTCAGCAAGTTTTCTAAGCGATTCCAGCGGAATTCGCCTTTTTTGAACAATAAATCTTGCAGGGATGCTCTCAATTCCGGTGCGGGGTCGCTCAACAGCCGTTTTGCTACATAAGGATAAGCTTTGCTCAGCACTTTGAATTCTGGATCGACATTAATTGCAATCCCTTCTAACGTAACGAGCGATCGAATAATCAAAGCATAGTAAGCTGGAACTCGGAAAGGATACTCGTACATCACCGCCGAAAGTTCATCAGTAATGCTCTTGAAATTGAGTTCCGCAACACTAGCACCCAAAGCATTATTAAACACCCCAGCCAAAGCCGGAATAATTGGCGTCAAATCGGTATCAGGAGTTAAAAACTCCAACTTCACATAATCTCTCGCCAAACCTTCAAAATCGCGGTTCACCAAATGCACCACAGCTTCCAACAAACCGTAGCGCTGATAGGGTTTGACTTCGCTCATCATCCCAAAATCGAGATAAGCCAACTGACCGTCAGGAGTTGCCAAAAGATTGCCGGGATGCGGGTCAGCGTGAAAAAAACCGTGTTCTAGAAGCTGTCTGAGAGAACACTGCACCCCCACTTCAATTAAGTAAGGAGCGTCAATTCCTTGAGCCTTGACGGCTTCCAAATTAGTGAGTTTAACGCCAGTGATCCACTCCATTGTCAACACGCGGCGGCGAGTATATTGCCAATAAATTTTGGGAACGTAAATATCCTTCAGATTCCCGTAGAGTTCAGCAAAGCGTTCGGCATTTTGTCCTTCGTGGGTGTAGTCCATTTCTTCGTAAATCCGCTCGCCCAACTCGTCCATAATCCCTGCGAGGTCGCTGCGAATGATTTTGAAGTTGTTTTGCGCCCAAAGTGCGACGCGCCGCAGGATGTAAATATCTAAGCCGATGTTTTCGGCTAAACCTGGTCGCTGTACTTTAATAGCGACGATTTCCCCGGTTTTGAGTTTGCCTTTGTAGACTTGTCCGAGAGATGCTGCGGCGATCGGATCTGCGGTGATTTCGGCGTAAATTTCCTTGGGATGCGCGCCCAATTCTTCTTGTATAAATTGATACGCTACTTCGTTGGGAAAAGCTGGCAATTGGTCTTGCAGCGTGGTTAGTTCTTCTAAATATACCGGCGGCACTAAGTCGGGGCGAGTTGAGAGTGCTTGTCCGATTTTGATAAAAGCTGGGCCGAGTTGGCTGAGAATTTCTCGCAGGCGGGCGGCGCGGCGCTTTTCGTTGGCGGCGGTGCGGCCTGTCTTTTTGTCAAACCACAAACTGAAGGCAAAGCTAAAAAATGTCCAAACAACGCTCGACAGCCGTCTCCAGACTTGCAGGGGGCGATTGCGGTACTGGGCTGCGATCGCCACTGGATCGTAGCGCACAGCTTCTCCTGCCAACTCGTAAGCGATATCTTTGGCAGATTTCAGCGGTTCGGGAGTGACCGCCACTGTCTCTAGTTCTACTTGTACTACTTGCAGGGGAACTGTTTCTACCTCTTGGAGATTGCCGAGTGCAGCGTGAGTCCCTGAATTAGAGTAAGTTACCGGGGAGGCTGGCGATACCGTCTTGACATCCATAAACTCAGACCTAGTGTGAAGCATTGTAAACACATTGTAACAATTTGTCGCCTTCTCACCACTGCTTTAAGATATAAAACCGAAGTCGGTTGTCATTAGTCAGCAGTCATTAGTCAATAGTCAATAGTCAATAGTCCAGGAATTATGCGCTCAGACCAAAGAAACCGGGTTTTTTAGTTGATCTAGGGTTCGTAACCCGTCTTTTCGGGAAAAACCCGGTTTCTGGCCACCCGCGCGTATTCTCCCACTCTGGGCCTATCCCATTCTTCCCCTCTCTCTTTACTCCCCGCTGGCTCCCAGCAGCCGATCGCGAATGCCTGAGAGTTGCAATTTTGTACTCACGGGCGATCGGGGTTGGGGATTTTCGGTATCGGGCCAGTTTGGTAAGTCGTTACAGGGACAGCACTCGGGCGTCATGGCGTTTTGGGGTAACACTACGGGCATGGCGCAGCGGGCGCAGGGACTGATTTCCCATGCTGGTGTTAGCAGTTGGGCGATTGTTTCGTTGGTACCTTGCAGGTAGCAGTCTCCGCTTTTTGGGGAAATGATTTTTTCCCAGGATTCTTCAAATTCGGTGCTGTAGCGATCGCCCGCAATTACCGATTTGGGCAGCAGCGCTTCCGAACCGTTGCGAATTAATACTTTTTTGCCTAACTGAAACCAGTAAGCAATGTATTTTCTCACTTCACTGTGTGATGCCATAACTTTTAGTTAGCCCTGCAACTAATTGGTAACTTTAGAATTTCCGTTAAAATTTGCCATCTTTCTCAAGAGACATTTTATGTTTTACCTTTCAAAACTTCGCTATTTCCCGTCTCTCATTGTTGTGCTGATTACCGGAGGGAATAGTTTTTTGGGTAATTTATCTCTGTTTTGAGATTGGAATCTTAGTTATGATTATAGCTGAAAATTTAGCTCAAAGTGCGGGCACAGAAGCGGTTTTTTTGCTGGGTTGTCGATCGCCCCTGTGTCTGTTAATTTTTCCGCGGCGGTAGCGGCGTACCCAAAGCGCACAGATTCAAGGCATAACCACCCGTAGCGAGATAAACAGCATCGGCCATCGCCCCGATCTGGCGGACGAGAGTGCCGAGGCGATCGCGAAACAGCCGTCCCGCCGGATAAGCAGGCACAACACCCCATCCGGTTTCCTCCCCTACCAAAATCACATCAGCCGCCGCCGACTTCAAAGCTGCGAGCAAATCTTGCTGCGAACTATCCCAAACAGCAGACTCTTGTTCTAAAAGATTTGCCGTCCAAGTTCCCACCGAATCGATCAACAAGCAATCCGACGGTTTACCGCTTTGTACAACTGCTGATAGTTCGATCGGCACTTCCAGAGTTAGCCAATCTGTCGGGCGGCGATTTCGGTGCACTTCCAGGCGGCGCCGCCACTCCAAATCAGTTTCATCAACCCTACTCGTAGCCACATAGATTACTTGTTTTCCCGAATCCACAGCCAGAGTTTCCGCCCATTCACTTTTACCACTTCTGGCCGGCCCAGTTACTAAGATTAATTGTCTCGATGCAGTCGGTTTCAAGTTAGCCATCAGTCAGCATTTACCTACAAAATATCCAACACTTTACCATATAGTCTCTTAAAAGTAGCTTGGGTAAATTATTCCCTATCTCCATTGCCTTTATTTTTGATTTTACGGTATTTTGTCCTTGCTTACCTTCACAAAAAAATCCTCGCTCTTTCTTAAGCTATCCTCACATTTTTTTACAGGCAAAAACTCCTATAGCCTTTCTCAAAAATGTGAGGTACAGGCTTAGATACTTCTACTTCGCTGTACAATTTTTAGATTGGGGGATTGTGTGCATCTCACTTTTGAGGAGAGGGCGAAGCATGACCGCAGATAAGTTATTAGTTATAATCTCATATTTAATGCGGTCATGCTTCGCCCCTACAAACATATTTGCCTTGCGCCAGATGCACCCG
>NZ_JAUBOJ010000524.1:0-4149 GCF_036700185.1 Microcoleus sp. BM001215392
TTTGTCAACAAGTGTACCATTTTGTCTATTTATTCGCTAGCTAGGTACTAGCTCTCCTTAGCAAACAGTCGATCGCGCCGCCACCTGTTGCTGAGTGTGTCGCTATCTCGATCGGCATAACACGAAGCCAATCTGCTGTTGTCGCCAGCAAACACTCTGCCATTTTAGCAATTGGGGGTTGTCTGGTTCGATCGCATCCCAGCATCCGCCATAAATTCGGCAAACTTTGTCAATCTCTCTCAGGATAGAGGCGTATTTTTGAAATGCAGAGCTCACTTGCTCGATGCCGTCAGAGTTGAACTTAACTAAAATTACTGCAACCGCCGCCAAAATTCCAGAGACAACCAAATACAGACAGTGATTGATCCTGGAGTCATTGAATGCAAAGCTTCTGGATGCAGGATTGGTTTGGCCCAAAGAAATGAACATATTCCTTCCTCCAAAAGGGTGTTGAGTGGTAGATACACCCCGGGAGTCAGACCGCAGAAAACTGGCAGAGAACTTGTTTGTGTTGCTTATTGCTATTTAACCCACTTATCAGTTTCACCTATTTTGGCGACCCTGCCATCCGCGATCGCACGGAATTTATGTTTTTTATATTTTGCCCAACGGCCTGCAGGCCCGCAATTACCCATAGATCCTGTATCCTTACGGTAACACCGCTCAAGATTCTGTAGGAGAGGGCGGTTTCTTCCCTGCATTGCGAATGTTGATAATCTTGCTGAGCGCCTCGAACCAAAAACTCGCTCCCATAGAAATAGCTATGCCGCTCAATATCCAACCTAACAATTTTGCCATTACAGCGGGCAACAATAATTTCCCCTGCGAGTCTAGCTCTAACCTGTTAGGTTCTCCCCAGCCAAAAGGTAGAGCTACATTATCCAAAGCGCGATCGACCTGATTTTGAACTTTGGTGAGATTAGTTAAATTATCCAATTTAGTGTTAGCGTTTTTTTCCACCAACTGCTTGGCGTACAAATTAACAGTCGATCGCAACATCGAATCCTTCGACAACCGATTAACAATATTAATGCTATCAGCATTAGCAGCTAGGGCGATCGTAGTACCGAGCAAAATCGCCACCCCTCTAGCATTCCGCTTGTAAACACCTGAAGCGCGCTGCATCGATTGGTCAAACCAAATTTCTATTTCTTTCTGAAACCGCTCCAACTGCTGTTGAGTATCTCCGCCGCCTGTTTCAGCACGCTGCGCTAAGATTGAAAGGCTGCGTTTCAAAGATTCTGGCATAATATCCAAGGTTTCTTGAATTTGTTGGTAAATCGGACTGTCCTCTTTCTCGTCCATAATTTCTGCTACCGTATCCCCAGTTTTTCTGACTTTTCTAGCAGTATTTAAAAGATTGCTCAAACTCGGTTGCAGTTGGGCACGCAGCGCCGCCCGCTCAAATTCGCTGTCAAAACTCGCCTTAAGAAAAGCCATTTGCCGCTGAAATTCTCTCCCTCCCAGCTCGGTTTCTGGCAAGTAAACCTGAGAATCATTAATATAAAAACCCAGCTTTTCCGACATCCGATCCAAACTGTTGTTCAAACTGCCCAAATCATTTTTATAATCTTCTACTACTCGATTAAACTCCGCAGTCAACCACCCAAATTCTTGCTCGATAATTGGTTTGGTAGACTCCGGCAAATTCAGCCCCTCTCCTATCACTTGAATTTGTGCCAACTGTAAATCTTTAAATCTTTCCAATCGGTTTTTAGAGATAGAGCGCACCAAACTCGAAACCTTTAAAGTATCCAAAAGGCTCGCCGCAAAAGAATCAGCCGGAATATAAGAAGGGGCCGTTAATTTATTGCCAAAAACATTTTGAGTGCCTGTCATTTGGCGGTATAAATTACCCATTTTGTGGGTAACAGAGCGAAATCCTTGGGATAAAAGCCCCTTCGCTCCCTGATTCAAATCTTTGATAATCGGATTGGCGTAAATCAAATTAGCCAACTGTCCGACTCGCTGAAGTTGCAGTGGCTCTTTGGCACCTTCGCTACCGCCTGAAATCAGCACTTCGATCGATTTCTTTAAATGTTCCGCCCGCCACTGCAAAACAGTAGCAATCAGTTCCTGAATTTCGGAAGCTAGCAAGCTTAAAGTCAGGTAGATAAACACTAAGCCAATTATAATATCTATGATTACCGGCAAGTTCATGGTATTTTCGCGATCGCAAATAACTGCTGTCTAAGTTTACCTTCTGTTTGGGACGCTAAAAACTCTCCCCCCCAGCAGTTTCTCCAAAGCATCCCACCCCAGCCCCATACTCCAAACCGTTAATTCATAAGTCATCCGCAATTCTTCAACTCTTCAATCCCAAATCAAAAATCTCAAATTTTATATTTTATGTCAGAAATGTTTCGATTCCCGGGGCGCCAACCAAAAACTCCGTTCAATGACAGCTTGACAGACAAACTGTGGGTGCTGGCTTTTTTGTTGGCTGCGGTGCTAATTTTTGGGCTGAATCTGGGCGCCGCGGCTTTGCGGGATTGGGATGAAGGGATTGTGGCGCAGGTAAGTCGCGAAATTTGGCGCGGAAATTTAAATTGGTTGTATCCGACGATCGGCTCCGTGCCTTATTTGAACAAGCCGCCGCTGGTACACTGGCTGATCGGGCTGTGTTTTAGCGCCGGCGGTGTCAGCGAATTGACGGCGAGGTTGGTACCGGCAATGCTAACGGCGGCTTCAGTGCCCATGCTTTACGCCATTGGGCGCGAATTGTTTCCCAGAAGGTCGATCGCCATTTTTTCGGCCCTCGTCTATCTGACGCTGCTTCCGGTAGTGCGGCACGGACGTTTGGCAATGTTAGACGGGGCAGTTTTGTGTTTTTTGCTGGCATCGATGTGGTGTTTGCTGCGATCGCGCCGCGACTTGCGCTACGCTTTGGGTGCGGGGATTGGGTTCGGACTCATTTGCCTGACTAAAGGCGTGATGTTGGGGCTGCTGCTGGGGGCGATCGGCTTGATTTTCCTGGTTTGGGATACCCCGCGACTCCTCACTTCTGGGTATCTTTGGGGCGGATTGGCGATCGGGACTTTGCCGGTAGCTGGTTGGTATGTTGCACAATGGCTCCACTACGGCCCAGATTTCATCAAAGCTAATTTGCTTAACCAATCTTTCCGGCGCATTTGGGAACCCGTAGGGAATCACAAAGGCGCGCCCTGGTATTATCTGTTAGAAATTTTAGAATCAGCATGGCCGTGGCAGTTATTTTGGCTACAAGGGCTGCGTTTGAGTTGGGAAAATCGCAATTTTCCCGGGCCAAAATTAGTCTTAGTTTGGACGGGAGTATATCTGCTGGCTATTTCGGTGATGAATACCAAATTGCCTTGGTATGTTTTGCCCGTTTATCCAGCTTTGGCGATCGGCGTTGGGAGCTATCTCGCTGAAGTTTGGGAGCAAATGTGGCTACCGGAAGATGCAGCAAAAGATCGAGCAGCAGATGATTTTGATGCGATCGCTTGTTTGCCTCATCCGGCAATTTTGGTACTAATAGGTTTAGTTGCTGTCGTCGGCTGCGTGTACTTCAGCGGAGGAGTACGGTTTGGGGGACAAATTGCGCCACTCCAGCGAGATTTGCAGTTAATGCTAATGTTTGTAGCTTTGACAATGACACTAACGGCAGTGTTGCTGCACCGCAAAGACAGACAGTTTTTATTAGTTTTAATTTGGGGAACTTACGTCACGTTGTTAGTATTTGTTGCTTCCGATAACTGGGTGTGGGAACTAGCGGAGGATTATCCGGTTAAGCCGATCGCCGAAATTGTCCGCCAAGGTACGCCAGCGGGCAAGGAAGTCTTTACTTCTCATAAATTACCTCGTCCGTCGCTGAATTTTTACAGCCAGCGGCAAGTTATTGTCGCCGACGCGCCGACACTGCAACAGAAATGGCAATCTCTCCCGCCACCTTATTTTTTGTTAGAAAAACCCGTTCTCAAACATTTAGCCTTAGAGAATGCTGAGGTTGTCAAAACAGCCGACGATTGGGTTTTGGTAACTAAAAAATCAAAGGGTTTGTCGTGAGGACTTTAGGGCGCAGCGGCTTGTGCAAGCAAATATATCGATCCGGGGCTATAGCATGACCGCCGTCAATATGGGATTATAACTAATAACTTATATGCGGTCATGCTTCTTCCGGCTTCAAAA
>NZ_JAUBOJ010000525.1:0-4148 GCF_036700185.1 Microcoleus sp. BM001215392
CAAAGGTGATGCTACCAGCAATGTCACAGCCCCTTCTAACAATTCTCCATCGGCTCTATGATATAATAATCTGCGCCGTAGCGTATCCAAACCAGTCTGTTCGGCATCGCTGAGACTTGGCAATTGGGCTTGCCATTCTGAAAAAAAAGCTTCATCTTCAGTTCGACTCAAATTCAATCTGGATTCAGCCTCCTCTTGGGTTTTAATAGCTTCTGTAACCGCAATAACTTTTGCCATTCGTTCACCTGAGATACGTTATCTTTTTTTAGGAGTTACGTATTAATAAGATAATATAGAATGATCGGTAGTAGCAATTCCATAGTAGCAATTCCATTATTTGTCATGACGCTGAAAGAATTAGAGCCTCAACTGCTGGCACTCTCTGACGAGGAAAAAGCTCAAGTTATTCAACTCCTATCTCCAGGAAAAATCACTCCTTGGCGCGGTATTGAAAAAACGCCTGGTGTTTGTGGCGGGAGTGCCTGTATTATTGGAACTCGTATCACCGTTTGGGGACTTGTAGAAGCTCGTCGAATTGGCTATAGCGAAGCTGACTTACTCACAAGCTATCTATCACTATCTGCGACTGATATTGCCAACGCTTGGGCATACGCCGAAGCCTTTCCCGACGAAATTGAAACAGAAATTCGGGAAAATGATGAAGTGATGGACGGGGATTTGTAGCAGATGGCACGTCTTTATGCCGATGAGCAATACCCCTATCCTGTTGTAGAATTACTGCGAGCTTTAGGACATGATGTTTTGACTGTCCAAGAAGCAGGCAGAGCCAATCAGAAAATTCCAGATCCGGATGTTTTAGCTTTTGCAAGTAGCGAGAAACGTGCCGTGATTACCGAAAACCGTAAAGATTTCTTTCGACTGCACCGCACACAGCCGCTTCATGCTGGTATTATCGCTTGTACGAACGATCGCAATTGGGAAGCACTGGCTAACCGAATCCACACTGCGATCGTAGCCGCAGAACATTTGGAAGGTAAACTGATTCGTGTTGTGCGCCCTCCTGTGTCACCGTAGTGGTGTGGTAAAGGTTATATTATCATCATGCAAAAAATTATGAACTCTTCTCCAATTGCTTGTTAACCTTAATAATCTTCTTGTCAAAATACTCTTTTCGGTGTCCCAATCTTTTCGCCACTTCCAACCCTTTTTGATAGGCTTCCAAAGCTTTGTCGTAAGCCTTCATCTCCTGATAAACTTGACCGAGATTGTCGTAAGCATTCATCAATCCGTACCAATTGTAAGCGCGTTCTTCCAGCAACAACTGCATTTGATAGATTCGCACAGTCGGTTCTAGCTGTTTTTGCGATCGATAAAGCAATGCTAATTTATCCAAAGCTTCGCTAGCTTGGGCGTATTGTTGAATGGGAACTGCTAAGTTGTAGGCTTCCTGATAGTATTGAGCTGCTAAGTTGATTTGACCTATAGTTTGGTAATCGGTGCCGATCGCAATTTTGAGCGGTGGTATCGCAGCCGGGTTTTGCAGGTTGACATACACTGATGCTAGTCTTTCCCGGGCTGCGATCGCCTTGAGGGGCTGTTTCGACTGCTGGTAAACGTAGGCTAACTGTCTCAAAGCATCTACCTCAGTCGGAGCAGTTACAGGCTTGGGTGGCGCGCCATTTCCCGCCGTTACAGCAGAATTTGGTACAGCAGCATTAGCCGCAAATAAAGCGCGGTTTTCCTGAATTAAAGTTGCCAATTCCTCATACACCGGAGCGGCTTTATCGTAACTCAGCCAATTGATGTGAACAAGTGCGAGATCCTTTAAAATCTGACCTTGAGCCAATATATCTTGATTTTGGCGCGCATTTTCGAGGATTTGTTGGTAAACTTCTACGATCGGGCCTTTAGCGCGTACCTGCCCAAAAGCCGCAGCTAAAGCCGGGAGCAACTCAGTATTTACCGGCACTTGCGATTTAACTTGTTTGTGAATTGCTTGCAGCCGTTTAGTAATAAGCTGAAGTTCCAGATTTTTATTGCTACTCCAAGCCACACTTCCCACCCGACTCAAAGCAGCAATTTCCGCCGCCGGGCCAAGATATCGGCGCAGTCGCAATTCTCGGAACCAAATATCAAAAGCACCAGCCCCATCTCCAGCTTGCAGTTTAGCCGCTGCTTCTAAGCTTAACTTTTCTAAAGCCGCACTCAGTTCTTCCCGCTGAGTGCTACTCAAAGATTCAGTAGCGGGTTTTAGGGGATCGGGTGTGGTAAGTTCTAGAGGATTAGGAGAAAATTGATCGAGGGGTGGTGGATTAGTTTGGGCGCTAGCAATAGAACCAGCACACAGCCACAACCAAAGCAAGCACCCAAATGGCACAGAATTTCTGATAAAAGAAATATAATTGCCACCATTCGGCAGCCCTGGTCGAAACATCAAGTTTTGCATATTTAACAAAACGGTATAAATTATGTCACAAAGATGGCACACCAGCCAACTGTTCAACAAGAGCAACAAAATAAAAGTTACCGCACTGAGCAATAGTTGGCATTTAAAGGCGTTGGGCGATCCTCTTGGAGGGCTTCGCCAACGCATTTTGCGCCTATTCAGTTTAGCTCTAATTTTCCTAACTGTATGCACAGCTTGCGCCCCTCCTCCCGCCGTTGCTAGAGATCGCTCTTTTCCACAAATATCCCTAAGCTTTTTGGGCGAGTACCAATTGCCAAAAATCAACTTTGAAGGCTCGCCAGTCGGCGGTTTATCGGGAATTACCTACGATGCCAAAGGTATTAGCGGCGTCACTTCCAAAGCTTATCGTTTTTACGCCCTTTCCGACGACAAAAGCGAAAACGGAGAAGCCAGATTTTACAGTCTGCGACTCGATCTTAAATCCAGCGATCCAGCCAATCTTAGCCTCAAAAAAGTTTCTGTTGAAGGCGTTACATCCCTCAAAAAAGCAGACGGTGAAACCTTCCCTTGGGGTTCCATCAATCCCGAAGGTATCGCCCTTTCTCCACGGAATTCAGTATTTGTAGCCAGCGAAGGCAGCCCTCCTTTTCTCGGAGAATTTGACCTCACTACCGGAAAAATGCGAGGAAATTTGCCAATTCCCAAGCGCTACATCCCAGATGCAAACGATGAACAACAGCAGCAAGGAGTGCTGGAAAATTTAGGTTTTGAATCTTTAAGCATCGATCCAGAAACCTTTAGTCCGGGCGGTCTCGATCCGTTTAGGTTGTTTACAGCGACAGCCGCGCCGTTAAAGCAAGATTTCGACCCAGAACAAGCAAGCAAACTCCGTCTTTTACATTATATCATCGTCGATAAAACGCCACAATTAGTCTCGGAAAATCTTTACATCTTAGACCAAGTTCCCATGACTGTTTGGAATGGTTTAACAGAATTGGTAACGATTGGTGGAGGTCAATTTTTAAGTTTAGAGCGTTCCTTTGGAATATCGGGATACGGTGCTAAAATTTATCAAGTAGCGGTTGGGGCGGCGACGGATACTTCGAGAATCGAGAGTTTTAAGGGGCAACTAGGAATGGTTGAACCTGTGAGAAAAAAGTTACTATTAGACTTGAATGAACTCGGAATTCCGCTGTACAATTTAGAGGGAATGACTCTCGGCCCGCTGTTGCCAGATGGCAGTCAAAGTGTGGTTTTGGTGAGTGATGATAATTTTGAGCAAGCTCAGAAAACTCAGTTTATTTTGTTGAGTTTAAAAGGTAAAATTTAGGGTGCATCTGGCGCAAGGCAAATATATCCATAGGGGCGAAGCATGACCTCCGTCAATATGGGATTATAACTAATAACTTGTATGCGGTCATGCTTCTTCAGGCTTCAAAAACCAGATGCACCCAAATTTAGGATGATGATCGTGATGTTTGGTGTCAGAAGATTATTTCCGGTGAATGAGTCACAATCAAAAGGTTCGTAGTGAGGACTTTAGTCCTCTCCAAATGCGGACTAAAGTCCTCACTACGAACCTATTTTAATGGAGTTTTTCTTCGGATATGAGATCGCGTGATTGGATGCGGACTAAAGTCCTCACTACGAACCAATTTTAATTAGGCGGTTTGTTTTTAGATATGATATCGCGTTTGGGTGCATCTGTGCAAGAGCAAATATTTGTGTAGGGGCGAAGCATGACCGCAGTCAATATGAGATGATAACTAATAACTTATAT
>NZ_JAUBOJ010000526.1:0-4092 GCF_036700185.1 Microcoleus sp. BM001215392
CCCACGGAGGTGGGTTTTGTCTGTGTCGCCGCGATTTCAATCGCCGGGACATCTTCAACCCACGGAGGTGGGTTTTGTCTGTGTCGCCGCGATTTCAATCGCCGGGACATCTTAATATTGAGGAACAGACGAATCTACTTCTTGACTCCAAGCAGTAATCCCGCCCTTAACATTAATTCCCTCAATTCCGGCTTCCTTCAAAATGCCCAAGGCCTTCGCAGAACGGCCGCCCATTTTGCAGTGTGCAATCAAGCGGTGCCCGTTCAACAATTCCTTGACTTTGGCGACACCTTGGCCGTGTTCAATATCCGGCAAAGGCACTAAAACCGACCCCGGAATTTGAGCAATTTGATACTCGTTAGGATTGCGAACATCTAACAAGACAAAATCCTTGGCGCCGCTGTCGATTAATTTTTTAAGTTCCATGACAGTCATTTCAGGAATTTTCTGTTGTTCTGCTTCCTCGGCTTTAGCTTGAGGAATACCGCAGAATTGTTCGTAATCGATTAACTTGTCAATTACCGGACGCACTGGATTGGGCCGCAATTTCAGTTGGCGGAATGTCATATCTAAGGCGTTGTACAGCAACAATCTGCCGCTCAAAGTTGTACCTTGACCTAAGATGATTTTGATAGCTTCCGTGGCTTGAATGCAGCCAATTACTCCAGGTAAAACGCCTAAAACGCCGCCTTCGGCGCAGGAAGGAACCATTCCAGGAGGTGGGGGTTCTGGGTACAAATCGCGGTAATTCGGGCCGCCTTCGTAGTTGAAAACTGTGGCTTGTCCTTCAAATCGGAAGATCGAACCGTAGACGTTGGGCTTGTTTAAAAGCACCGAAACGTCGTTCATTAAATAGCGAGTCGGAAAGTTGTCGGTACCGTCGATGATGATATCGTAGGGAGTGGCAATGGCGATCGCATTTTCGGAACTAACGCGAGTCTCGTACAAATCAACTTGACAAAAAGGATTGATTTCTAAAATGCGATTTTTCGCCGAATCAATCTTCGGCTTCCCAACCCAAGAAGTGCCGTGAATTACTTGGCGCTGTAAATTGGAATGGTCTACAACATCAAAGTCTACAATCCCAATGCGGCCAACACCAGCGGCTGCTAAATACAGCAGCAGCGGCGAACCGAGTCCTCCCGTACCGACGCAGAGCACGCTGGCTGCTTTGAGACGCTTCTGCCCTTCCAATCCAACTTCTGGCAGGATCAGGTGGCGAGAGTAGCGTTCGTATTCTTGTTTGTTGAGCTGGATCTCGTCCAGATTAGGATTTAGCATGATATTCTCTATAGTCCCGATTTTGAATTATATCCTATCTGAATCTTTCGCATTTTTACGTGTTTGTTATGTTTAGTAATTATTTCTTAATCTGAGTCGGTTCGGCTACGATAATTTCCTCTGCTTGAAAGTTCCCCTCTGCGTCAAGACTCCAACTGCGGAGGTGTTCTGAAGTGCCTTGCCGCACGGACACGATGATGTAAGAGTATTGCGGCCAGGCTAGGGTGCGATCGCACTCCGAGGGCACTGCCGGACAATCCGGGTGAGAATGGTAGATGCCGATGATGTCTAAATTCATCTCGCGCCCGTGTTTCATCGCCCGCAACATATCTTCAGGCTTAATAGCATACCTGCGTCTTTCTGTCAAGGCTGTTTGTTCGGGCCAATTCTCCGGGGCTTGGACACTCCAAGCATTGTCAGCCGGCCAAACTTCTACTAAAGTTTTAATATCGTCAGCGATCGTACCTAACAATAAACCGCAGCATTCTTCTGGATAAGCGCTTTCTCCGTGGCTGCGGATTGATAATATTTGTTCGGGGGTGAGTGCGATATTTTGCATTTTTTATAGGCTTTTTTTAACGAACCGCGAAGGCGCTAAGGACGCGAAGGAAGAGAGGAGAAGGGAAGGGAATATTTTATATAACTAATGTTAAATATGCCCGGTTTCTTTTCATAATTCTTTAGTTTATTAACGAAGAATCTCTGACGAAACCGGGTTGATAATGCCGTGCGTAAGTGCTGGGCTATCTAGCCCTCAATTGCTATTAAGCGGGTGTTTGCTGCAATTCTGGCCGTTCGTCTGGGACGATCGCATTTTCGACGGGACACACCTGCAAACAAATGCCGCAGTCAATGCAGGTATTGAAGTCTATCCAAAACCAATCAGTGCCTTTGACGTTTTTGCCGGGGCCGGGGTGAATGCAAGCAACCGGACAAGCGCCGACGCAATCAGCAACTCCTTCGCAAATATTTGTAACGATAGTGTGCGCCATGTTTCTATTTTAGATTTTAGATTTTAGATTTTGGATTGGACATTATATAGCCTTTCTCAGAAAGATGAGGTACGACTGGGCATAGGGCATAGGGCATAGGGCATAGGGCATAGGCTTCCGTGGGTATACCTCACTTTTTTGAGAACCGCTATATCGTGTCTTTCTAACTACAGCAGTACAATTGGTTGGCAGTGAGGAATGCGAGTTCTAGGTTTTTTTTGCGGACTGAAGTCCTCACTATTAACCGTTTTTCTTGCTGGTAATTTGTGGGACGCGATCTTGGGAATTAGGTTTCAAACAAATCCTAGTTTACTGTTTCAATTGTTGGGACGCCTTCGGCATTTACCCAGGCAATTTGACCAATTCTGCGATCGCGCGCGTAGTCTCTAGCAGCCTCTTCTGTCTCCCGATTCTCTAAATCTATTTCCACCCGCACTAGGTGACTGGACTCTCGGAGTTTGCGGGCATAATCAAAGGCCGCCGCCGCTGCTTCCGCTGTTTGAGGCACTACCAACCATTCGCTGGCTGCTGTCTCTGTGGGCAATTGACCCTCTGTCAACAAAACTTGGTGCAAATCTTCAATATTCAGACAAAAGCCGATGCCGGGGGAATTTTGCCCTTGGGGGTCGAACAGTCCTAGCAGTTGGTCGTACCGTCCGCCTTGTCCTAACACTCGCTGTCCGCTTTTGCTGCTGCTGACAACTTCAAACACTATTCCAGTGTAATAGTCAAAGGTTTGAATTAAACTCAAATCGAGGTGGATGTGAGATTTGAGATTGGGGATTTTTGCTTGACATTTTTCCAGCAGTTCGATCGCACTTTTGAGTTCATTTAACGCGGCTTGCTGCGGCACATCTAAATCCAGCTTCGCCACTATCTCAAATACATCTTCTGGGCGGCCGCGCAAGTCAAACAACAGCAGAGCTCTTTCTCGCAATTCGTCCGACAACGGCAAAGTTTCTAAGGCTATGCGATCGAGATTGGCGATCGCGCCGCGCACTTTTTGGCGTACATTTGGCCCAAATGGTTCTAGCAAAGTTGCAGTCAAACCCGCTTCTCCTAGCACCAAATGCCAGTCATCAATTTCTAAGTTTTGCAAGCACTCAGACAGCAGCAGCAGCACTTCCGCATCCGCAACGCTCCCCCCCGCGCCCAGCAGTTCTACCCCCGCTTGATAGAACTCCTGTTGCCCGCCTGAACCCGTATCTGAGCCTTTGCGGAAGACGTTGGCGTTGTAGTAGAGGCGCTGGGGCTGCCAATTTGTCCCGGACATCCGCATTGCAGCCGCCCGGGCGATGGATGCTGTCAATTCCGGCCGCAAGCCGAGTTCTCCATCTTCAGCGTCTTGGAGTTGAATTAAGGTCGATCGGTCGATCGCGCCCCCAGCCATCAAAGTCTCCAGCCTTTCGAGAGTAGAAGTAATAATCCGGTGATAGCCCCAGCGGTGAAACACCTGCTGCAAGCGCCGTTCGATCGCAATTTTTTGAGCAACGTCAAGGGGCAATAAATCTCTTGCACCCGATGGGGGTTGGTGAACCATATCAATTTTAGATTTTAGACTTGAAATTTTTGATTCCGCTTAGAAGCTTAGCTTGAGGGGACGGTGTTAAAGTCGAACGCGGCAAGCCTAACATTCGACTTTAACAAATTAAGGTATCAACAATACGCTTGGGATCAGAAGACCGGGCGATTGAAACCGCCGTATTATCTTTTCAACGATTCAAAACTGACAACTGACAACTGACAACTGACAAGTGACAACTGAACAACTGACAACTGACAACTGACAACTGACAACTGACAACTGACAACTGACAAC
>NZ_JAUBOJ010000527.1:0-1957 GCF_036700185.1 Microcoleus sp. BM001215392
TGCGTTTATCTGTCTGACATCTGCGGTTTCTGTATCAATCAAAGACTTATGCAATCTTGTCTATTATAAAATGGATTAATCGAGGATGTTTGAAAGCTTATTAAAAATCGCCAAAAACCTGCAAATTCAAGAAAAGTATTTGCGCGGAAGGTGGTCGTTAGCGCAGCCCTCGAAGAGGCTCGCCATTTTATTCGCGATCGTTGTAGCATTAGAATTTACTACGCCCTCGGAATATCTGTTTGGATACTTTTACACGGGGCCGATTTTACTGGCAAATTCGCGCCTGAGTCGTTTGGGTAAGTTACAAATTACGCTGGTAGCAGCAGCATTGACGCTGTTAAATTTGTTTGTTCCTTACGGAGAAAAGATCGCCCTAGCGACAGTTGCAAATAGACTGATCGCAGTGATGGCTTTGGGAGTCACGGGATATTTGAGCGATCGCAACCAGCAGTATCAAGAAGCGATCGCGATCGCCAAAGCTCAGTTGCAGTCTCAACAGCAGCTAGCCAGCATCCGAGAAGATTTTGTCTCGACTTTGAGTCACGACTTGAAAACGCCGATGCTGGGCGCAATTGAAACAATAAAAGCCTTTGAGTCAGCCCAATTTGGGGAAGTGACTACCAACCAGCAAAAAGTTCTCGAAACAATGGCGCGATCGCACAAAATGTCACTACAATTAGTAGAGACGCTGCTGGATGTTTACCGCAACGATGCCGAAGGTTTAACACTGCAACTTGCGCCCGTAAATTTAGCAGCTTTAGCAGAAGAAGTAATCGCCACACTCATCCATTTATCGGCAGCGCGCCGAGTTTACATTAGTATTAATTATGGAGAGTCAAATTTCCGTCGCTCTTTGTGGGTAAATGGCGATTCAGTCCAACTCCAGCGCGTTTTTGCTAATTTATTAACAAACGCGCTCAACCATTCTCCCCGAGGTGGTAAAGTAGAAATAGTCATGGAATCATCGGCGAGCTATCAGGTAGTAAAAGTGCTCGATAGCGGCTTGGGAATTACCGCTTCGGAACTACCGCACCTGTTCGAGCGTTTTTATCAAGGAAATGGCGATCGGCAAGCCAAAGGGTCGGGATTGGGGTTATACTTGTCTCGCCAAATTATTGACGCCCACGGCGGTATAATTTGGGCAGAAAACAAATTGCCTTTAGGCGCTTTGTTTGGATTCAGACTACCAGCCATCTCCGCCAATGAAACCTAATTCTCTCTTGCGAATTCTCTTAGTTGAAGACGACGAACTGTTTAGGTTGGGATTGCAAACCAGATTGCAACAAGAAAGTTGCTTGCAAGTAATTGCCGAGGCGGAAGATGGAGAAACGGCGGTAGAATTGACTCAGGAACACTTGCCGGATGTGGTGGTTCTGGATGTGGGTTTGCCGGGAATTGGTGGCATTGAAGCGTGCCGCCAAATTAAACAGAGACATCCAGAAATTCCGGTTTTGATTTTAACATCTCACGCCCAAAAAACTTTAATTGAAAGATTGATTGCGGCGGGCGCTCAAGGCTATTGTCTCAAGGGAATTGCGGCGGAAACTTTGGTTTTGGCAATTCGATCGGTAGCGACGGGCGCTTCGTGGTGGGACAAGGTGGTGACTGAGGAAATTCGGGCGGTTTTTGCTAATCCTGAACCTGTGAAAGTCGGGGTAAAATCAGAAACTTTAGACAATCCGCTGACTAAGCGAGAACAGGAAATATTAGCTTTAGTTGCGGGCGGGAAAAGCAATCAGGAAATTGCACAAATATTGTACATCGCTCCGGGGACAGTGCGAGTTCACGTGCACGCGATTTTGCAAAAATTGGAAGTGCGCGATCGCACTCAAGCAGCAGTGCTCGCGATTCAGAAAGGATTGGTAGCAGAAGAACTTTTGGCGATCGAACCTAATAACGTTTGATCGTTCCGAATGCTAGTCCGCATCAAAGAAAGGACTCTTCGTCCTGACTACGA
>NZ_JAUBOJ010000527.1:2057-4076 GCF_036700185.1 Microcoleus sp. BM001215392
GATCGTTCCGAATGCTAGTCCGCATCAAAGAAAGGACTCTTCGTCCTGACTACGAGCCCTAGCAGTTAATTTTACTGATGACATTTAATATTAAAATTTGCTAAATTTCATACATATTAATTTCCGTAAGGTCATTTAACCAGAGGTATATTGTGCCAAATTTTATCAATTCTGTTATCAATTCGATCGCCTTTTTCGACTCTGCTCTCCCCGATATCGCAATCCTCAGCAACGGTATCGCAGCCGGGACAGAAGTAATTATCCTCGATGCGGCCCGGGATGGAGTAGCACAAATTACGGAAGTGCTAGCAAGTCGCAGCAATCTTAAAAGCATTCATCTTCTCTCCCACGGCCGCCCCGCGAGTTTGCTCCTAGGCGCGATCGACCTAAACTTGACAAATTTAAACTTTTATGGTGAAAAATTGCAGCGTTGGTCAGCAGCCCTGGTAGAAAGTGCAGAGATTTTGCTGTACGGGTGCGAAGTAGCGGCGGGCGAAAAAGGCGCTAACTTCGTACAGCAAATCAGTCAACTAACCCGGGCAAAAATTGCTGCGTCTAGCAAGCCTGTAGGAAGTGCAGCTCAAGGCGGAGACTGGGTGCTAGATTATACAACGGGAGTTATGGTGGCTGGGCTGGCGATCGACCCAGCCACAAGAGCCACCTATCAATACGCCTTCGGTTTAACCCTCTACGACGGCACAAGTAACTTTCCACCGCTTCCGGGAACACCGGGCATCGGGGCCTCAGGTGTCACCCAACTAGCTTACGGACAAGTACCTCTTCCTGGCTTCGGTGGTGTCCTACCTGCTGGTGCGTTCTCGCCCAACACGGGCATTAATACTGCTAGCGTTACCGCCGCCAATAACACTACAGGCTATGCGGGCTACACCAATTACAAATACACTCCTCCAAGTCCGCCAGCGACGCCACAAACATTTGCTCAACTCAATGCAACTTTCCCCGCACTCAATCGCACCAACGGCTACAGCGTCTCTTTCAACGTTGCAGTTACGGCGGAAACCAGTAATAGTAACGATCGAGCCGGTTTCAGCATCATCGCCATTAGCAGCGACGGTCAAAACGGCATTGAACTCGGTTTCACCAACCGCAACCTCGGCCCGGGCGGAGGCATTTTTGCTCAACAAGATACTCCCCTGTTTACTCGCGGGGTAAATGCGAATGTTAATATCAGCGCTGCTACCGACTACAAACTGGTAGTTCAAGGCAACACTTACACCCTGTTTGCCGGCCCAACAGCAATACCAGCCCTGACAAATCAGCCGCTGCGCAACTACACGGCATTTAATCCAGCAACCAGCCAGCCACCTTTACCCTACAATCCCTACAGCCAGCCAAACTTCCTATTTTTCGGCGATGCTACAGATCAAGCAAGTGCGAGTTTTACCCTCGGCGCCATCTCGGTTAATAATTTCCCGGTGGCGGCTAATGACACCTACAGTATCCCGCACGACAAAGTTTTCACCGTCCCTGCGGGGGCGGGAATCTTAAACAACGACACTGACGCCAACGGCGACTCGCGGACTGCCGTTGTGGTTGCAGGCCCGACCAAGGGTACGATCGTCTTAAACGCTGCCACCGGCGACTTCGTTTATACTCCCCAAGCAGGTTTTGTCGGGACTGATACCTTTACTTACAAAGCTAGCGACGGTACAGATTCGTCTGTTCAAGCAGCAACAGTTACGATCGATGTTACTAACGCTGCGCCTGTAGCCATTCCCGACAGCTACAACGTTTTGCACGAGCGAGTTTTGACCGGATTTCCATCCGTCTTATTCAATGACTTCGACTTCGACCCTTTAGACACGTTGAGTGCCGCACTCGTCACAGGGCCGACCAAAGGTAAACTCGTACTCAATCCCAAGGGCGACTTCACTTACACTCCTAACCCAGGCTTTGTCGGAATTGATACCTTCACTTACAGTGCTAGCGACGGGGCTGCAACTGTCCCCGCGACGGTAAATATCAACGTCACTAACGGTGTGCCGATCGCCATTCCCG
>NZ_JAUBOJ010000528.1:0-4051 GCF_036700185.1 Microcoleus sp. BM001215392
GAGGGTCGCTACGTGTAGACACTGTAGACGTGCCTGATACTTCCTTGAGAATGCGCTGTGCAGCTTGACTTACGGACTCACCCTCCAGTCTTTGAGCTTCTATCCAGTTCAGGAAGTGACCGTTCGCTCTGAACGATACGACTTGACTTTGACTCATTGTAGACACCTGTATACACTACTTTGTCTACAATAACTGATAACTGTCTACGCTGTCAACAAATTGTCTACAGAACTTGTAGACACGAAAATCCCCCAAGGTAGGGGGATAAGATTCTAGTCGTCAACTATCAGGCAGCTACTTGAGTTTCCGCAAGTTACAGAAGAGCATTGATATTACCCGTCCGCCCTTATGACCCTCGCGCTCTTGCCAGTCAACCTTGCAACTGATGCTCGTGTGAATCTCAACAATGCGGCCGTGCCAGCTATAACTAGAGTCCTCTGGGTCGTTGCCAGCCACCTTGTCACCGACCCTGAATGCTTTGAGCGGGTCGGAGCAGGGGATGCCCGTGAGTAGTTCTGTCAGTTTTTGCTTGTCAGATAGAGTGAGTTTTGCGATCGCATTGCACAATTCCAAAATAGTTGGGTTTAGTGCTCCAGCATCTCCAGCAGCGCTCTGTGTAAGGATTGTTTGCTCCAGCAGTGCTCCAGCGGTATTTTTTTGCTGGAGCACTGCTGGAGACAATACCCTTGCTGTGTCTACTGCTGGAGATGCTGGAGCACTTTTTTCACTTTTTTCTGAATTGTGTTTGCTGATGCCGAGATAGTAAAAATCACCCATCGTCCGCTGAGACTCGAAACCTCGTTCGGTGTGTCGATATTTCCCCAATTTAGGGAACAACTCGCTGAACCGCGCAAAGACTTGATTGATAGCCTTAACAGGAGTGTCACGCCCCGGCAACTCATTCCAAATTAGCTTCTGATTGCCGTTGAGGTTGTGTTCAATTTCAAGAATGCCAGCCTCTACATACCAGTCCCGTAACTCCTGCCACAAATCTTTAGCGTAAACCCGATCGCCTTGACCGACCTCATACCCCATATCTCGAACAAACTGCCACAGGTGCTGAGATTTCTCCTGAGCTTCCCGCAAAGCCGCGTCACTGGAGCCGTAATTAATTCCTTGAGTCAGTACCAACGGTATCCGCTCCAACATCCTGTTCAACAACGCCGAGGCAATCCGTTCCAGAACAAAGTTTGGGTCTTCCTTAAACCGAGGATCGGCCTCTAATTGACCTTTAGCGGCATCGGCTCCAACTACGTAAGTTTTCTTAAAACTCAGAATGCAGTAACGGCTGCGGATAGCTTCCGCATCACTGCTGATACTTGGCAAGACATTGCAGTTAGCAAGGAATATAGCCTCTGGCTTGTACGGATACTCACCGCGTCCCTTGTGTTCAATGGTCAACTCATCCCCGGTGATGAACTGCTTGAGACTTTGCAACTTGTCCAGTTTCACCGCGTCCGCATTCTCGCTAGACCAGTTGCAGAGAGAATTCTCAAGACCGGCAAGGGGAAACTTGCGGCCGGTGTCGTAAATCTGAAAGTCCTTTAAAGACTTCCCAGTCACGCCCCGTCCCAGCACAGCCACCAACGCAGTCCGCAAAGTATCCTTGCCGTTGCTACCATCGCCGTGACAAAGCAGCCCTTTGACCCGTGACATTTTCAAACGAGCCAGAGGCAAGCACAGTGCAGCAGCAATTGTTCTCAGAAAAATCTCTCGCTGCTGTGGCTCAAGACACTCCAAAAGGCGATCGCAATCTGTGACATCGACATCAGGGTCATATTTGCCACCGATGTATGTGTAAACCTGCTCAGGATTGTGTGGGGTAAAGGTATGGGAGCCGTCAGGATTAATCCTTACAACCCCGTTAGAGCAGTTCAACCCCGGCGGGTTTACGGTATCAAGGTCTACATCCAAACCTGCAACCACCCAGTCATAGACCTGATTAATGCTGGCAGAACTAGCTCGGTTACAGCGATATACATCTTTTACCTTCTCAAAATAGGTACTGAGCCAGTCACGGATGCGACGTTTTTCTGAAGTTTCTGGCCGCAGTTGATAACAACCGTCAGCAAATTGGTAAATTTGACCCGCAATTGAGACCCAATGACCCTCAGCATACAGTGCAGATTCTGCTTTTTGGATGTAGTTAAGTTCTGGAGATGGCGCTGCGTCTGGAATGTAGTCGTTAATACTACTGACTGACGACAAATATACTACATCTTCTCGCGTATGCGCGTGAGAGATAAGAGAATTTTCATTGATTTCTCCCGTTGCAGCGTTGTGAATTTCCGCTTCTAATCGGCGAATAAACTCTTCAATGTCCATGTTTTCCAAAATCTCTCGGATATCCCCTTTATCTGGGATATCTGGGTAGATGACAACCGGGTCAAGAACTACACAAGGGAATTGAAGGCGATCGCAAATTGATTGAACCTGAGCGCCTTTCTTGATTCCCGTAGCGTCGTTGTCCCGTAGTTTCAGGAGCGTGATGTTTTTCCCTGTGACCCGCAGCGCTTCCACAGTTCTGGTGATTTCGGCATCGTTCCAGTTAGACCCCTGGAGTGTTAGGGCTGCGATACCGTGAGGCCTTGCAAGTTCTACGTTTGGCTCACCCTCAAGCATCAGAACTGCAACGGGTTCACCGTCTGGCACGCCTGCTAAAACCTCAACTACTTCGTCAATGCGGTAGGCAGACCAAGGTAAATCGCCTTTGTTCCAGACACGTTTACCACCGCCGTCAATGTGAGTTTGGCGGTAGGTTTTGTCACGCCCCTTTGGACTGTTTGGGTCTAACCATTCAAAGCGCAATACGGACTGTGAATGGCTGTAGACGTAGGTAATTTGTTGGGTTTCTGCGGGTATACCCTTTGGCAAGTATTCAGGCTTATGAGGTTCGGGCCCGTATTGTGGTGCTGGTAGTCTTAGGATTTTCAGTCCAGTCGGTATTGGAACCGATATCGACTGTGGAATTAGACTTTGGACTGCTATCACCTTCTTTTGTGGCTTCTGTTTTGCCTTGTCTTCCTTCTGTGCCTGACGCTCTGCCAAGACTTCAGCCCAAGGTTTGATAGCTTCACGGATAGCTGTGGTGTCACAGTCAGAGGTAAAACAGTGATACTTCCCAGTCTTACTTTCAATGCTTAGATTGCGCCCACTGCATACCGGGCAAATATATTTACCTTTCCCTTTACCTGGTCGTAGCTTGTCCAGGTGGTCACGGATATCGAAGGAGTCTGTACTCAGTTGGCTGGAATTTTCCGAGGAATCGGATGCAAAATTTGACCCTGTGGGGTAGGATATAGTCATAGGTTTTCCGCCCTAAAAAGCGGGTTTTAGTACCAAAAGCCGTTGCAGTTCAGGTTCCAATTGATAGCAGCGGTTTTTTGGCGTTTACAGTTTTTTTGAAAATTCAAGGCATAGGAGGAACCGCCCCGGCAAAGTTAGATTGCGGGTGCGATTAAGCTGTCGTTGCGGACAAGAGGAATGCAGTTGCGAAACTTTGCGATCAGGAACGCAGTGAGGTTGATTGGAGAAAGCCTCAGATACCAAAAAAGTCTTCTTACACTACGTCCGTCAAGCACCTGGTCTACGTGAACTAGGACAACACCAAAGCAGTACCACGGAAGGGCTATAAACTCGCTAGGATGCGCGCACCACCACCAAGGCATACCAAAAGCTGCCTCAACTAAGTCAGACAGCAGTATTTTGTCCTTGGGTTCGTGGTTGGATACTAGGAGTTCGGGCATTGCCTTGTGTCGGTATATCAACTAATTCTACAGCGACGACCGCTGAGGCAAGATGTCGCTGTTTGGGGCTGTTTTCTGCTGGGATGTAACATGGTTGTCCATTCCGGAAACCCATAGGGTTTCCTAGGGTTGTAGCACGTATGCTGAGTGTCGTTTCACTTTCCAGTGAGTTTCTGGACGTAAACGACTCGCAACTCACCCGCTTTTTTTGCAGCTATCCCTGACCTCCCAACACCGCATCCCACGGCAGAGGTTGTGGTTCCCCCGGTGTTGGCGGCGGGACTGTTGCCCCCAGTTGAGGTAG
>NZ_JAUBOJ010000529.1:0-4043 GCF_036700185.1 Microcoleus sp. BM001215392
ATCATTGATGCAGTACGGGTATCGGCTCTATTCATGAAGTTATTTATGTCCTCACCGATGTGGCGGTTGCTGTAAAATCTTGATAGCTGAGGCACCCTACTTTTACTTTTTGTGACTGCATTTCAACTAAAGGCGAGCATTTGTAGGCAAACGGCAGTGCCTTTTCCGGCGCGGGCTGTTGCTTTTAGAAATTGGTATCAATAAAAAAAGCGCCCCAGGAAAAATCTGTTGGCGCTTTTTTTTGCAAGCATGAAAGCAGGCAAAAATAGCAACAGTTGCTAATCTTTTTTGCCTTCGCGACTAGCCGTTTGAATGTACAGAATGATTAGAAAAACGCTGGGAACCAATACAAACAGAATGGTTGCCACAAACCCTAAATCGTTAACTTCCATGAAGACGCCCGCCTCTATCGGAAAATAGGAAAACACATACAACTAGGATATCACTCAAAGGCAAAAGCAAAACTCGAAGACAGAAGTAGTCTTGCCGCCTCAAAGATCCCGAGCCTCAAACAGCGGGAGAATGCGTGCTGCTGCTTGCGTCCGGACTCCTGATTGTTTTGAGGCGCCCGCAAAGCCGAAGCGCCCTCTGTTTACCCGATCGCCTAGCCTGTGATGCCTTCTTCCCTCTGTTGAGGCGCGATCGAAGCCCCGATCGCCTGATTCTCTGCCAACCCCAGCTACGGCTTGGTTTTCACGCTCACCGGGCCGTTGACCATAGCTTGACAGGCCAAACGATAGTTTTCCGGCTTTTTCTTGAGCTTGCGGTTCTCAAAGTCTGTGCGAGGCGACAGATTTTCACCGCCCTCGACAATTTCCACAATGCAGGTGCCACATTGACCGTAGCCCCCACAATTCATCATCTTTCCCGAAAACGTGTACAAGTCGATGCGGTTTTCTAGAGCTTTGAGCCTCAAATTGGCTCCGTCTGCTGCGATGACTTCCTGATTTTCCTTCACAAACTTGATATTGGCCATTGCCGATCCCTTAACGCAGTTGACATAGAACTCTATTACAAAATATTAAGTGAAGTATCGGATATTTAACAAATCTCTAATTCCTTTTTGATTCAAGGACAGGTGGCCTAGCTATCCCTCTTGGCTGAATCGCCCCAACCCAAGCCAACCCAACCCAACCCATTTGAGATTTGAGATTTGAGAATAGGGAATGATCGATCGGTGGGATTGACTGATGCAGATCGTGGCTGGGAGTTGAGGTACAGTGGGCTTTTTTTACTAGAAAGAATTGGTTTAAAGCCCGCCCGCTTGAGCGGGAGAAATTAAAATCAGACTATTCATTGCTCCAATCCTGTTGCTTCAAGGTACAGGTCGAGGTCGAAGTCGAGGTCGCTGTCAACTGTCAACTGTCCACTGTCAACTGTCAACTGTCCACTGTCAACTGTCCACTGTCCCCTGGTATCAAGGAGCATCCGAGAGGTTGTTAGTCGGCAAGTTGCTCACAGCCCGCTGGAGAGACGAAAGCCCCTGGTTGTAGGTAATAATTGCCGACAATCGGTTTCTCTCAGCCCTAGTCAAATCTGTTTCCGCCTGAATCACATCCGTCTGAGTACCCACGCCAGCTTGAAACCGGAGTCTGGCCAGACGCAGAGCTTCCCTCGACTGAAAAACCCCCGCCTCAGAAGTTTCGATATTGGCAAAACTCGACTCCAAGCCAAAATAAGCTTGTTCCACTTCGCGCCGCACCTGATTGCGGAGTTGGTCAAATCGACTTTCGGCGATCGAGATATCCGCATCCTGCTGTTTCACCCTCGCCCTCACCGCGCCCCCGTCGAAGATATTCCAAGTCAGATTGGCTTGCAGCGCATAGCCGCTCGCCCAGCCGCGAGTTGAAAACGGGTCTGGGTTGTCAGAAGTTATCCCCTGGAAGTTGTAGGAACCAGTGACATTAACTTGAGGCAGTCCCCCCGCCCGAATCGATCGCCTCTGCTGCTGGCTGATATTCCTCTGTACCAACTGCTGTTCCAACTCGGGGCGATTCTTAAAAGCCTGTACAATACTTTCTTCCAAAGATAGCCTCCAAGCACCGGCTTGCTCCACCGGGTCAGCCGCCGTCAAGTTCGCCGACTGACTAATATTCAAAATTTCAGCCAGCCGCCGCTGGGCCACCCGCTGGTCGCGACGGGCCACGGACAGTTGCTGCACTTCGTTAGCCACATTTGACTGAGCCTGCAACACCGCAAAGCGGGTTCCCACCCCGGCCCGTTCCAAAGCTTCGGCATCCCGCAAACTTTGCTGGGCATTTCTCACCGAAGCTTGGCGGATCGCCACTTGTCCGTCGGAGTTTTGCAGGTTGTAGTAAGCCTCAGCAGTGTCGAAGCGGAGTTGCTCGGCTTGGCGTTCCAAATCCAGTTCCCGAAAGCGCAACTGTTCCCTAGCCGCCCGGATGTTGGCGTTGCGGCGGCCGAAAATGTCGAGGTCGTAGCTCAACTGCAAAGTGTTGTTGAGACCGATCGTGCCAAAATTTTGAAAGTTGGCAGAGTCTGCCGGCAATCGTCTGTTAGCGGGCAAAGAATCATTCTCGCGGATGCGAGACTGCACGCCAATCTGTCCGCTGGCGCTGACGCTGCGGCTGGCGCCCATTTGAAAAGTCAGGTCAGGAAATAAAGCTGCTTGCTGTTCCCGCAGTACCGATCGAGTTTGTTCGACTTGTTTGTCGGCAATTTGCAAAACTTGGCTGTTGCGGCGGGCCAGATCGATCGCCTGTTGCAAGGTAATTGACTCTGTTTGCTCGATCCTGACATCCTCGGGCTTGGTGGGAAACTGCAACGGATTCGGATTCGGTTCGAGGGAAGTAGGAGGCTTGGTGTCGAGAAGGCCCTTGGGGGTGAGAGGGGGGAAACTTTCGAGGGGAGTGCCGCGCTTAGTTGGCGCCGGCAAATTCGGCACCGGCACCACATTGTTGGGGCCCCTCGGCACCGGTTGCTGCTGAGCGCCTTTGGGTGTTGGCGTTGGAGACTGCGCCAAATTTTCCGGCTGAGGCTTTGATGCTAGCGAGGGTTCGGTTGGGGGAGTTGATGGGGTGTTGTGAGCTTCCCCGGGCTGCGGGGACTCGGAGGTTGGCTCTTGCGAATCTGCTGCTGGTTCTGACGCTGTGTTCGAGGTCGATCGAATATTCTGCGCTAATTCGAGCTGATTGAAGCGAGGGGAACTGTCCTGAGATTGAGCCGGAGGCTGTGCTGAAGCACTCTGTCCGGCGTTGCTGAAAGTAATTGCAGCGCCCACTCCGACCACCACGATTTGACGAAAAACACGCATAATTTTTTAATTACTTTGCAATTCTAGAGACAATTTTAGAGCAAGATTGAGGTCTTAAGTTTCTAGCTTGTAGCCTGAACTCGACAGTTACAAGTCACAATTACCGTACTGATGTTGATTTTGAATGTGCGATCGACATTTACAATTTAACTTCAGCAGTTGCCAGACCGATCGCCCGTGAGATTAGTTCCTCTACTCCGCTGACCGGCAAAATCCGGGTTTTCAGCGATTTTTCGAGCTGTTCTACGGTCATGTCGTCAAGAAAACGCGGTTCCCCCTGTTTTAGCATCACCGACGGCAAGAGGATGCCATCTCCCAAGTCTTGCCCCTGCAAAGCTTCGAGTAAATCTTGCCCGGTGAGCAAACCCGTGACAGTGATACTTTGTCCCCAATAACGGCTGCTGAGTGCCACCATATTGACAGACAAACCGGGAATTTGGTTTAGTTGTTGTGCGATCGGGCCAAAAGCCTTTTCAACAGCATTCCCCACCACCCAAACCAACCGGCGCGGCCCAATAACCGGCAACGGTTGCAGCTTAGCAAAAGCCGTTTCAAACTGCCCAACAAACTGCCGGATCGAACCGACACCATTACCAATTTGGGGATAATCTTCATAATCCGCCGCCGACGGCAAATCCAAACCAGCAATTAAAAACCACTCATCAGCCAGCCAAATACACCGCGATTTTGAATTTCCCCTTACCACAGGGAAGTTTAAATCTGCTAACTCTTCTAACTCTTCTCCCCCCCTTAGTAAGGGGGGGCTGGG
>NZ_JAUBOJ010000530.1:0-4033 GCF_036700185.1 Microcoleus sp. BM001215392
CCTTAAGTCCGAGGATTGGAGTAATGAATAGTCTGATTTTAATTGATCCCGCTCCTGCGGGCGGGCTTTCAACCAATTTTTTCTGGTAATTTTTACCGCATTTTTACCGCCGTTATTCAACTCCTATGAATTCAGGTTTTGTTTGTATAAACCTGGTTTTAACCGCCGTTTTAGTTTTTGATGTGCAAGTTTAAAATGTGTCCCAACATCCAGCGACAATCCGCCCATAAGTGTCAAATTAATAACTATCACAGTTCAAATTCTCTGGAATATTCAACATGATTTCAGATAAATTTAGGCGCGAGTTGCGCGCAGAAGCGAAACTCTGGACAGCAGAAGGACTCATCGACTCTTCCCTCTACCAACAACTTTCGGAGCGCTATCAATTTCATACCCTCGAAACCGCTTCCCGCAACCGCTTTCTCAGCATTCTGATGAGTCTCGGCGGCATTCTTCTCGGCATAGGAGTTATCACTTTTGTAGCAGCAAACTGGCAAATTTGGTCGCGCGAATTCAGAGTTGCAATGCTGCTGAGCCTTTTCGTCGCAATCAATGCGGCAGGTTTTTATTTGTGGCGCGTTCCCCCTTCCCAAAACAAAAACTTAAATCAAAATATTTTACCTCTCATAAAAGGGCGAAACCAACTTTTAGGTGAAGGATTTTTGCTGTTAGGATCTCTGATTTTAGGAGCAAATATGGCACTGATGGCACAAATGTTCCACATCGGCGGTTCTGCTTCCGGACTTTTCTTAGTTTGGGGAATCGGCGTGCTAGGAATGGCTTACAGTTTGCGGTTGACTTCGTTAGGCGTTTTGTCAGCACTTTTAGTCGGTTTCGGCTATTGGCTGGCGGTGTTAGATTGGTCTTCTCAAGTCGAGTTTTCTTGGCTGCAAGTTTTGGTGCGCCAAATGCCAATTGCTGCGAGTTTGATGTTTGTGCCGATCGCCTATTGGTGTCGATCGCGTGTTATTTTTGCTATAGGTGCGATCGCCATAATTTTCTCTCTACAAGTTTCTATTGCCCAAGCCACAAATACCGGCTGGGGTGCAGCAATGTTTTGCGCCCTACCGCCCGCTTTGCTGTGGGGATACGACGATGCGATGTGGCCGAAAGTACAAAGCAGGCTGTTTCAACCTACCGCCCGCAATTTAGCGCTGCTCTATTTTGCCGGTCTGTTTTATATTCTTTCTTTCCACTGGTTTTGGCAAGATTTGCCGACTCCGGGGCAAACCGGGCCTGATTGGGTTTTGTTGGCAAATGCGGCGGTTTTGGGTGCTTTAGCAGTGTTTGAGTGGCTGCATTTGGGACGTTTGGAGATGAGCCGCCGCACGCGAAAAAAAGTGAATTTGACTACAGGTGCGATCGCATTTTTCATCCTCGCCAGCGCCTTGATGCCGTTTTTTCACCTGAGTATTACTCCGATTCCTCAACTAGCAACTTTTCTGTTTAATGTTTTATCATTTCTGCTCGCAGTCGGTTTGCTCCGAGAAGGTTTAGCTTTAGGAAACCGCCAGAGTTTTTGGGGAGGAATGGTATTGATTGCACTGCAAGTTATCAGTCGCTTGTTTGAATATAACACAGAATTATTGCTGAAATCCTTTGTATTTGTTTTGTGCGGCATTGGCGTAATTGCGGCTGGTTTGTGGTTTGAGAAACACTTCCTTCAAATTAACGATGATTAGGAGTCATTGCGAGCTACCCCCCTTGCCTATCTCTCGCCATGGGAGAGGCTCGCACTCGAAAAATTATTGTTTTAATCAGAAACCAAACGATATTATTCGGCTAATTAATTACAAATTTTCCTTGCCAAATTCCAACTACTAATATGAATGAAAAATCGGTCACACCTAACACTTTAATTGAGCCAGAATCCTTCGTGCTTCCCCCCCCTGCCAAACGCCTCCCTGGGTGGCGGCTGTGGGTTCCGTTGATTCTACAAATCGGGCTGATTGCCGCAGTTCCCGCCCAAGCAGTTTACACTTTTGTTACTGGTAAAACAGTTATTTTGCAAACTGCACCGATAGACCCTTACGACTTTTTGCGCGGTTATTACCAAGTTTTGAGCTATGATATTTCCAGTCTCGCCAATCTCGAAAAGCTCCCCGGCTCGAAAGATTTAGCGGCTGCAAAAAAACCTTGTCCGCCCGGAATCGTTTGTACTCAAAATACGTACAATATCAAGGAAAATACGATATTTTATGTAATCTTAGAGGCGCCAAAAACTATCACAAATTCCGGTCGCCCCCAAGCTTGGAAACCCACAGGCGTAAGTCTGGCCAATCCCGCCAATTTGCCTGCAAATCAAATCGCAATTCAAGGCAAATATAACGGTTCGTGGATGGAATACGGCTTGGAAACTTATTATATGCCCGAGAATGAAAGGGAAAAAGTAAATCAGGAGATTAGCGAAGCTCAACGGAAGCAGCGGCAGTCTTTTGTCGTAGAAGTAAAGGTTGACAAAACAGGCCATGCTGTGCCTGTGAGTTTGTGGGTGCGCGATCGCAAGTATCGATTTTAGCCGATTTCGCCGCCCGGTCGTGCAGCAGCGTGAATCCACCGGGCGACCGGGATTTGGGTATTTTTGCTTAGAAATGGCTGGGATGCTCCCGTAGCTGACGGGTCAAATCCGGTAAAATCGACATACCTCGGAGAATATCGGTTACAATTGGCGATCGGATTTGAATTCAATTGCCGACAACTCAAGAGAATCTATTAAGATATATAAGACTTGCGCAAATCTTGCGAATTCAAGCGCAATTTCAGACTCTACTGGAGCTTCTCATGTTAGCCGAGCTAATCTCTTCCAGACCCATACTCAAGGCAAAACTCCTCGACTTCTTAGGACTTCCCGACAATTGCCAAGATCAAACAGATTGCATAGTAAACCAAATTCTATCCGTGCTAGAAATAAACGCAGCCGAACAAGAAAGATTTTGGGAGACATTCAAAAGTGAATTAGCCGTCGATCCTGTAGAATTAGAAGCAATGCTCAAGTGTTCGGCAGCAGAACGCCAGCAGTGGATCGAACAAGGCAAGCTGCCTATCTTAGAATACCGCTCTTTCCGCAAATCTGGAATTCATTTAGAATATCCCGTTCACGACCGAAGATTCATCTTAACTCTCACGCCAACAGACATCAACAAGTGGCGCCAAGAACCCAAAGGGCTGATTAAAAATCATGGCACGACAGCCACCAAAATCAATACAGAAAACCCCGCACAAAACGAACAATCTCGAATAGCTTTTAGTTCAGCTTGGGAAAAAATTATTGCTGACTGGAAAGAACAAGGTTCGGCGGAAATTTCAGCAACTTTCCAGTTAGCTTACTGGACAGTTTGGGCGTCGCGGTGGGCTAAAGAAAATCAGCTCAACAGCTTTAAATCAACTACATCTAACGAAATCTACGAGACTAACCAGCAGCAATGGTACCAGCGCAAAAATCAAGCAGTCAAGTTACTGATTGAAATGCCCTACGCTATGCTTTACTTTTACCGTCCTCCCGATGCTGATAAATTATATCTCGAACTGTGCGACGACCACCAGGACATGATGAAAGATGACTACTATTGGGATAAGTGGGATTTTTTCTATCAGAACCGGAAACTCGTAAATAAGTGTCGCGAATGCGTGTACTGCGAAACCAAAGATTATTATTCGCTTTACTACCTGGAAATCAAAAGCGACAAGTTTCCCGATTTTAGTTTTTCTTACCATACGCCGTACACGATAGGCCGAAAATTCTTACCGCATCCCGAAACGCTTCCTGCTGTTGACCACGTAGAACAAGACGGCATTTTTCGTTTTGGTCGCCCGCTGCTGGAACAAGAGAAAGTTATTCACACCGAAAAGGATGTATTTCTCAAGTTTGAGGCGGCTTTGGCTGAGGCGAAAAAGTTTGTTTAGTCATTAGTGATTAGTCATTAGTCATTAGTCATTAGTCATTAGTCATTAGACAAGATTGCAAAAATCGGAAAACATCCTAAAATTATCTGCGTTTATCTGTGTTTATCTGTCTGACATCTGCGGTTTCTGT
>NZ_JAUBOJ010000531.1:0-4021 GCF_036700185.1 Microcoleus sp. BM001215392
GGACGGGCGGGACGCCCATCCCACAATCACAATAAAAATTGTAAGTTATTTAATTTTCATTTCTAAAGTCCTTACTACAAACTTAATATAATTTCTCTATCTTAATTATGCTGCTGCAATTACTTACTATCTTACCCAACTGCTGTAGAGTGCGTCAGCCAATATCTGATTGCTTGTGAATTGAATTATCCTAACTGACGCACCATACAAATTACTCTACAAACGTTGAAGAAGGACTAAAGTCCTTACTACGAACCTTCCCAATATTAACTGCGGCGAATATTAAAACAGCACCAATCTTGGCGCTTCCACAAAGTAGCGACAATCCAGCCATGCTGTTCGAGAGTGTCAGCAATTGGTTTAGCTTGATCGAGCAAAATGCCGCTGAGAATTGCCCAAGTAGTCGGCTTGCTAATGGCGGTGAACTGCGGGATTAAATCAATGATTACTTCTGCTAAAATATTGCACATCAAACCGTCGATCGGCTCATTGACGAGTTCTTTGAGCCGATCGATACTTCCGAGTTCTGCCACTAACTGCTGGGGATTGACGCGGTTGAGCTGTCTGTTGCTGATGGTCGATCGCACTGCCAAAGGATCGGTATCCAAAGCATAAACTTTTGTGGCGCCCAACAACACCGCGCCGATCGACAAAATGCCCGATCCGCAGCCGATATCAGCAAGTATATATTTTTTGTCGTCAAAACCGAGGCGCATTTCCAGTGACTCCAGACAGAGTTGAGTCGTAGCGTGAGCGCCCGTACCGAAAGCGACACCGGGATCTAAACGCAAGATTGCGCGATCGGTATCAGTCGGTGATGGAAGCCAAGCCGGATTAATTAAAAAGCGATCGCCCACTTCTTGAGGCTGCCAGTGCTGCTTCCAAGTGCTGCCCCAGTCCTCCTCTTCAATCAAATCCCACTGCATCGCAGGTAAGGGCAAACCTGCACAGAGAGCATCTTGGCGCAGCCACAGAGACAGGGCGGCTAAATCCAGCAATCGCGCTTTTTCTTCGGGCAAATAAGCCGAAATCAGGCAGGAATTGCTTTTGATTTCAGTCGCGGTTCCCCGACAATTAAATTGTTCCAGACGCCAAAAGATGATATCTTCCAGCGCCGGATCGCAAATAATTCTAATTTCCCACCAGCTATGTGCCATGTTACAATTTTAGATTTTAGATTTTAGATTTTAGATTGGCTCGTCAGGAACTGGAGACTGGGAACTGGGGAGTGAGGAATGACGATTGACTAATAGAAAAATTCCAGCTTTCTTACAATTAATAATGCCCTATTACCCCTTACCAATTATCATTCCTTGCCTCGAAAATCTAAACTCCCAAATCTTTCAAATAGTCACTGTGTAATGACTTTAGATTTTAGATTTACACAACCTAAAATCTAAAATCCTTTAAAGATTTACCGTCTGACGATTGGAAATTTTAGATTAGCAGAACCTAAAATCTACAATTGTTTAAAGATTCACAGTGTAAGCATCCCGAATCCCAGGGACTTTGATAATTTCAGCCAATATACCCTCTGGTAGAGGGTCATCGAGGCTCAAAACCATGACTGCATCGCCGCGCACGATTTTACGGCCTACTTGCATACTGGCAATATTGACATTAAAACTGCCCAATTGGGAACCAATTTTGCCAATAATCCCCGGCATATCGCGGTGCAAGGTAAACAGCATATGGTGCGTCGGGCAAACGTTGACTGGGAAATCGTCAACGCTGGTAATCCGAATTTCGCTTTCGCCGAGGACTGCACCCGTGACGGTGTGTTCGCCGAGAGTTCCCTTAGCACAGAGGCGTAGAGAGCCTGTGTAGTCGCGGATTGAGGCGTCTCTGGTTTCCACGACGCGAATTCCGCGTTCTTTGGCTTCTATGCTGGCGTTGACGTAGTTAACGCGCTCTCGCAGGGCTTGGGAGAGCAGGCCTTTGAGGGAGGCGACGACTACGGGCTGGCTTTGGTTGCTGGCCAATTCGCCTTGGAGTTGGACGTTGAGGTAATCGACTCGGCCTCCGGCTAGCTGGCTGACGAGGTTGCCTAGGGTTTCGGCGAGTTGCAGGTATGGCTTGAGTTTTTCGATCGAGTCTGGGTAAATTCCTGGGATGTTGACAGCCGATCGCGCGGGGAGTCCCAACAACACATCACGGATTTGTTCGGCAACATCGATCGCCACATTCACCTGAGCTTCCGCCGTAGAAGCTCCCAAGTGAGGCGTCAGCACGATGTTTTGGCCGACATTCCGCAGCGGAGAATCAGCTTCTAGCGGTTCGTGTTCGTAAACATCGATCGCTGCACCGGCAATCTGACCTGATTTGATTGCTTCTGCGAGGGCTGCTTCGTCGATGATGCCACCTCTGGCGCAGTTAATTATCCGGGCCGTGGGCTTCATCTTCGACAGCACAGAGGCGTTAATTAAGTGCAGGGTTTCCGGCGTTTTGGGGATGTGCAGGGTGATGTAGTCAGATTCGCGCATCAACAGTTCGAGCTCTACCAAGCGGCAGCCCAACTGTTCGGCTCTTTCAGTCGAGATGAAGGGATCGTAAGCGAGCAGTTTCATCCCCATTGCTTTAGCTGCGGCGGCGAGGTGCGAGCCAATTTTGCCCAAACCGACAATACCGAGGGTTTTTTTGTAAACTTCTACGCCGATAAAGCGGTTGCGTTCCCATTTACCGCTTTTGACGGAGGCGTTGGCTTCGGGGATGTGGCGGGACATCGAGAGCATCATGGCGATCGCGTGTTCGGCGGCGGCGATCGTGTTGCCTTCAGGGGAGTTGACGACTACAATTCCTTTGCGGGTAGCGGCGGGTACATCGACATTATCTACGCCAACTCCAGCTCTACCGATAATTTTGAGGAGATTTCCGGCTTCAATGATTTCTTTGGTAACTTGGGTGCCAGAACGGATCATTAAAGCATCGTAATCTGGAATAATTCGCACGAGCTCTTCGGCTGACAGTCCTGTGTTTACGTCAACTTGTGCGACTTGGGAGAGGATGTCAATTCCGGCTTGGTCGATCGGATCGGATACTAGAACTTTAGGCATAGCAAGCAATTGAGTGCAATAGTAAAAATAGGCCGAGCGTTGGCGAGCTCAAAGTTGAGACTTATGACTTAGAGCAGAATCTAACAGCTCACCTCAAGCTTGCCTTTGTGCAGTTTGAATTGTATCCGTATTCGGTCAAGGTCGGTCATTTTTGCTTGAAATATTTTACCTTTGCGGGCGATCGTCCTGGGCAATCGTCTTAAAAACGCTCAATTGCTTAGCTAGCAAGTCTTTTCAGGCTATAATGAATTCCGGGTATTGAAGCCTAACTATCAGGAATTATTGTCAATGAATTATCTTATCGCCGTACTGCCCGATCGAATGCAAGCCGAAGCTGCCTATTGCGCCCTCGAAAAAGAAGGCTTACCCATGAAGCAAGTCAGCATTTTGGGACGGGGCTACAAAACTGCTGATGAATTTGGCTTAATCGACCCCAACCAGCAAGCAAAGAAACAAGCTAAACTCATGGCTGTGTGGCTGATACCGTTTGGCTTTATTGCCGGCGTTACTTTCAGCTTGATGACAGAGTTGAAGACTTTTGCATGGGCGGGCGAAATTGGCGATCACGCGATCGGCGGAGTGCTAGGTGCGATCGCAGCCGGGATGGGCAGCGTTTTTGTCGGCGGTGCGGGAGGAATGGCCTTTGGTAGCGGCGATGCTTTGCCATACCGCAACCGCTTAAATGCCGGCAAATTTTTGATTGCAGTTAAAGGGAATGACAATTTAACCAATCAAGCAGCTAATATTTTGAAGCAGTTTGAACCGGAAAATATGCAAGGTTATACAGAGAGTTAATTCTCATCTGCGTTCATCTGCGTTCATCTGCGGTTAAAACTTCCAAGTTAGTATTATGGCAACCGGTGCATCTGCAAGCAAATATGTGTGTATGGGCTATAGCATGACCGCAATCAAGATGAGATGATAACTAATAACTTATATGCGGTCATGCTTCTTCAGGCTTCAAAAAC
>NZ_JAUBOJ010000532.1:0-4012 GCF_036700185.1 Microcoleus sp. BM001215392
AATGCGGTCATGCTTCGCCCCTACGGATATATTTGCCTTGCACCAGATGCACCCGACGCACCTTAGTTAGATAAATATTTAATATTCCTAGACGCAACTACTACAATTAGGATCGTGTGTCAGTTTGCGAAACAAAAATTTTTCGTACTAACCTTAATACTGACACATCCTACAGGCTCAGTCAACCAGAAATATCGCTCGGGCCCAAAATACCGCCAGGAGTTTAAACCCCTGCCGAACCGAGGCTATAACGAGTTGAATTATGATAACTTATCACCGACTTTGCCTCTCTACAAACCTCTGAAATAGCGGTACTTGAAAACAATAACCTTCTTCAGTCACCTCCAGCAATTCCTTCTCCACAAGTCTTGACCACGAGCGAGTTTCTGCTACCGAAAACACTGGTTCATTAATTAACTTATGTAAAAACTCTCGTTCTAAATCAGTTAATTCTTGATAGCGTTCTCGAAATGCAGCCCCTCCTTGTTCCAAACTTTTGACAATCGCAGCCTGCACGTTCTTTGCTGTTAAATGGCTTTGTTTTTCCCGATTCAAACTAACATTTTCTCGGTTGATGGCATTCAGGCGATCGACAAGTACGCTACAGATCAGTTGTACGTAATAAGGCTGACACCGCGTTAAATAAATAATTTCATCCATCGCACTTTCTGTATAAATCTCAGGAAAATTATCAATCGGGTACGGAAGCCATAGAGTTTATTTGACTATAAGAAAACCGGACTCATACATTTTTGATACACTATCTGTTGGTTCGGCTACGAAAAGACTTGCAGAATGCGATTAGTGTTTTGGGGCGGCCCTATCGGTAAAAATATACAGTTTCTGGATTTTTAAGAGTTGATGAATTGGCAGAGATACTTTTAAATCTAATTTAAAAAACTCAAAATATTATTGTTGTTTGTGCCGATTTAATTCACCTCGATACTCCATAGTTTTTCTAAGAAAGCAGGTATTTGCTGCCACCACTCGCAGCATATTTCCACAATAAATCAACCTGCTTTCCGAGCCTTTACCTGCCTTAATTATGATTAAATAAGCATTAAAAAATCCCCGATCGCACCGTCGCTCAAGGCTAAACAATCTGTTCTGAAAACAAATTATTGCTCAAGTTTACCCATTGTGCCACGCTTAAATCTTCAGCACGAGATTGAGGATTTATCTGTAATTTGTCTAACAATTGAACGAGTTTATCTAAATCTACAGCTCCTTTCAAATTATTGCGCAACATCTTGCGCTTGCTGCCAAATCCCAACTTGATCAAAGTCTCTAAATAGCGCGGATTAACCGCTGGGGTTTCTATTTGTCTGGGAAGCAGTCGCACCACGGCAGAATCTACTTTTGGCGGCGGATAAAAGTCCTTTGACGGTACATCGCAAATTAATTCGCATTCTGCTAAATACTGCACCCGCACTGACAAAGCGCCAAAAGCTGTAGAACCAGGTTTAGCGTAAAGCCTTTGAGCTACTTCTTTCTGTACTAAAAGCACGATCGCCTCCAAGGGTTTTGGCGCAGGGGCGGATATGGTTCCCAGCAGTTTTTGCAGGATCGGGCCTGTGATATTATAGGGAATGTTGGCAACAACTTTATGGGGATTTTGGAATTTGGGAAACACCCTGAGTTCCGCTTCTAAATCCATTTCTAGGAAATCGCCTTGTAGCAGTAAAAAGTGGTCGGTTTTGCCGAGTTGCTTTGCGAGTTGCACGCACAAATCTCGATCGATCTCCACAGCAACAACAGACTCAGCCGCATCCAGCAACCGCCGAGTCAGAATCCCCGTACCCGGCCCGATTTCCAGGACGCGAGAACCCTCCAAATTCGCAGCTTTGACAATCTTATCTAAGGCTTTCTCGCTTTTGAGCCAATGTTGAGCAAACTGTTTCCGGGGTCTGGTCGATCGCATTTTTTGAATTTTTGCAGAAATCTTAGCGTTTCATTCTATCACAACCTCAGATTTTTTCCCAAACAAAAGTCATGTTGATTTTTGTTAACAAGGGTTGAATTCAGCAAAAAAATTGGGCACAATAAAAGGATTAACGATAAAAACTAAATTTGTTTCTCCCCAATTCCCTTGATTCACGACATGGAAGTCACGGATACACGGATAGGTGTTTTTCCCAATAACCAATAACAAATAACAAATAACAAATAACCAATTCCCAATTCCCAATTCCCAATTCCCAATTCCCCAAAAATGAACTTCCAACGAGTATTTGGTACATTACCCAAAACCCAAGCCAGCGCACCCGGAAGAGTAAATATGCTGGGCGAACACACAGACTACAACGACGGATTTGTACTTCCGACGGCAATTCCCCAACGCACAACAGTACAAATCGGCTTCAGCAGCGACACCCGACACCATTTTTATTCAGCAGAATATGACGAACTTATAAATTTTTCAGACGACGATACCATACCGCAAAAATTCGTAAGTTATATCTGCGGCTGCATCCGACTTGTAGAAAAAGAAGGACACAAAATACCGCCAATAAATCTCTACATTACCTCCAATGTGCCGATCGGCTCCGGTTTATCCAGCAGCGCCGCATTAGAAATAGCCACCCTCAGAGGGCTGCGCGCCCTGCTCAACCTCCCGCTAGACGACGTGCGCCTCGCTCAAATCGGACAGCTAGCCGAAATTCGGTATGCGGGGTTGAACTGCGGCATCATGGATCAAATGGCGTCGAGTTTAGCAGACACCCAAACAATGCTATTTCTCGACACCCGCAGCCTCGAATACCGCCCGGTACCTTTTCCCACAGGTACAGAAATTTTAGTCATTGACAGCGGGGAAAGCCACCAGCTAGCAGCCGGAAGCGGCTACAACCAACGGCGGGCTGAGTGCGAAGAATCCGCCCGCAGATTGGGCGTTAAAGCCCTTAGAGATATCACCGATCCCAAAGCAGTCGAAGTATTGCCAGAACCTCTCAAAAGTCGATCGCGCCACGTCGTCACCGAAAACAACCGCGTGCTCGAAGCAATAAAATCCTTACCAGCCGAGCGTTTCGGCGAGCTGATGAATGCTTCCCACGCCAGTATGCGCGACGACTACCAAGTGTCGGTACCCGCAGTAGACACCTTGGCGGCAATCTTGCAGTCAATCCCCGGAGTCTTCGGCGCGAGGCTGACGGGCGGAGGTTTTGGCGGTGCTTGCGTAGCCCTAGTCAAGAGCGGTAAAGTGGAGGCGATCGCCTCAGAGGCGATCGATCGCTACCAGCGGGCGGGTTATAATGGTCGCGTTTTAGTTCCCGAAGTTCAACTTAATTCTTAATTTCAGAACTATCACCCGACACCGAAGGCCACCGCACAGTCACGATCACCGAATCCTCCTCGGCCAACCAATAATGAGGCACTCCCCGGAGCCAGAGAGCATAATCTCCTTCGCGAGACAGCAAGATTTCTTGCGAAGGAAATTGCAAGCGAAACCGCCCTTTTACCAGAATAGAAAGCGTAGTTGCTGCCGCATTTACCGCCCACTGATTCCTGCAATCTCCGGCGGAGTGGACTCCCCATTTTACCTCTAACGCCGAAGTCGATCGCGCGTCATCTTCGCCCGTTATAAAGTGGCCCGCAAACCACCCGCCGCGACTTGCACCTTCAGCGCCCGCATTTCCAAAAATCACTTCAGACGACATCAGTTAATAAAAAAAAAAAATAGCAATACAAACTCAACGGTTTGTAGTAAGGACTTTAGTCCTATAGCGGTTCTCAAAAAAGTGAGGTATGCTCACGGAGGCCACGGAGGCCACGGAGGCAATGCCCAATGCCCAATGCCCTATCCCCAGTCGTACCTCATCTTTCTGAGAAAGGCTATAATTAATTTCAATGCCCAGAGAGAGGACTGAAGTCCTCACTACAAACTTGATGATTGTTATATCATGTCCGTTGAATTGCCTGCGATCGAATTTGGTCGCTGGGTGGGGCGGGTTTATAGATATTAGACTTGAATTGCATAAGTCTTCGATCGATACAGAAACCGCAGATGTCAGAC
>NZ_JAUBOJ010000533.1:0-3935 GCF_036700185.1 Microcoleus sp. BM001215392
TTTTTCTAGTTCGGAAGTGCGATCGTACTGCTGCTGTAAAACATCTTTCAAATCTTCCGGCAACAATATGGTATCATCTAGTAATAATTCTGTTACGCCGATTCCCAACTCTTGAATCAGATTCGCCACGCTTTTTAACCATAGCGGGTTGCCTTCATAGCGGTGAATGAGTGCTTCACTGTTTTCGATTTCTTCTAACCCACAATCTCTCAGGATTTCCCGTCCGGCTGCGATATCTAAACCTTTGAGTTGTAAGGTACGAATGGGAGTATTTTGGTTTTTAAATTGAGTCACTTCTCTCGGTTGTTCCCAACCGATTAACAGAAAGCAACTTTGATGGGATAATTTTTCTATATTTTTGAATAAAAAGCGATATTCTTCGTATTCTGGCTTATACTTTCCTGCCAATTCGCCACTACAGAAAAGGTTTTGAACGTCATCTAAGACTACTAAACAGCGATGGTTTTGTAAATATTTAATCAGTGGTAAGCGTTTCTGGTTGGTTGGGGATGAATCTAGTTTTTCTGACTTGGAAAAAAACTGTATTAGTTTATGTTCAAATTCATGTAGGGTGTGGGATGCGTCTATGCTGCACCAAATAACGTACTCAAACTCGTTTTTGATTTGTTGTACGAGTTGCACTGCTAGGGTTGTTTTGCCGATGCCGCTGATTCCGGTGAGGGCTATGAGGCGGCTGTTTTGTTGTAGAATCCAGGTTGTGAGGGTTTGGAGTTCGGAAGTGCGATCGTAGAAATCACCCAACTCTGGCATTTCGCTTAAATCTTGATGTAGAGTTTCAGGTTGTTTTGAGTTAGCTGTTTCTTGATTTGGTAGGTTTGAGTTTGGAATGTTTGGCGAGTGTTTAGCTTCTCCACAAATGTTAACGCTACCAACTCCAACATAATCTGCAACATTTGAAAATATGGAGACTTGCAATCTCTCCATTGCCGATCGTAAATTTGATTTATGAATATCTTCCCCTAACTCTTCTGAAAGTATGCGCCATAATTCCGATCCTACTTCCCTAACACGACTTTCAGAAAAATCAAAATCTTTAGCTATTTGCTTATATGTCTCATGTTGTAGAGTTCCTCGCAGTACCGTTTCTTGTAAATCGTCAAGGTGCTGACTTGTTTTGGCAAATACTATATCATCAGCAAATTTTAACATTTCTTTAAGATTCATGGCACAGGTATATGGGCGCACTTTGTGGATTATAGCTCACATTTACCGGCTTTTTAATACATTTCCGTACATTTTCCCACAAAACTAGATTCAAGAGAGTAAAAGCTGGGGAAAATGTCGGCAAAATTGAACAGTTTTTCGCTGGACAAAGCTTGGATTTCTGAGGATGATGGGAGAAGGGTTAAACCATAAATTTAGGGATTGAACGCTTGCCGTTTATACCCTGTAATAGTGTATTAAACCGCAAATTGACTATTAGGGCATGGTGTAAAGATATGAACTCGATTATTAAGTTCTTAGATCATAATGGGATGCGTCCTATTATTGCTTTGATTGTGATCATTGGTGCTCTGGTGATAACTCTCAAAAGTGATAAAATTTGTGTAGTGCAAGTAGAATACCCCCAAGCTTCTTCAACATCTTCTGGAACTCAAACTCAAATCATCTTTAGAGACAATCCTGTTTGCTCAAAGTACTTTGAAATAGCAGCATTGGTACTGGGTGGGTTTCTGGGATTAGCCGAACCAGGTAAATCTCGCAGACCAGGTAAATCTGGCATATCTGAATCGGAAGATGAGCCAGCAAGAGAGCAGCAAACAACACCTGAGAAAAACAAATCAGAGAAGGATGATTGATGTGTGATCTGGTAGGTTGGGTTGACGCTTGTGTCATCCCAACCTCTTTTTCCACTTACAATCTTATCTATTTCCACCATTCCAGTGCGATGATTGCACGGAGTGCGATCGCCCATCGCGCATCAAGACCGATCGCCCTTTGTTATTTCTGATGACCGATCGCCTAAAATGAGAGAGCGATCGACACTCGTTATAATCAAAGTATCAATCCTTCACCAGATGCCGTGATGACTATCAAAGAACTCCTCATCCAAGAAATCGATAGCACCCCTGACGAACTGCTTGCGGATCTTCTTCGTTTGGTGCGATCGCTCAAATCGCCTCCACACCCCCAAGTCAATACCTACGAGCAACTCCTAGAGCGAATTGACTACCTCGAAGCCATCATCGGCATCCGCAAAGGACTTGAAAGTTTCGATCGAGGTGAAGGAATCCCAGTCGATCGAGCTATGACAGCGCTACAGCAGCAGTTCAATATTCCTTCTCGTCTATGAGTTATCAAGTCCTAATTCAACCACCCGCCTTTCAAGAAATTGAAACCGCCTATCGTTGGATGTGCGATTATTTGAGTGCTGATGCTGCTTTCTCAGTGGTATTACGATATCCAAGATGCGATCGCATCCCTACAAGAGTTTCCTTACCGTTGCTCAGTCGCACCCGAAGCTGCCATTATTGGTAGGGAAATTCGACAACTGTGGGTGGGTAAAGGAAGAACCCATCGGATTCTGTTTGTGTGGAGGAGGATACCGTCGCGATCGTACATATTCGTCACCGTCGTCAAGCTCCTCTTGGAACTGAGCCGCCAGAGTAATCGCATCAAATCGCATCAAATAGTTAATAAAGGGCGATCGCCCTTTCTTTTTTCAGATAACCGATCGTCTAAAATGAAAGAGCGATCGCCCCCCGCCTATCTAATTTACAGCCAACAAACCAAATCAACTCAGCAGTTTTCCTAACCAAATTATTCCTATCTTTAGGCTATTTTACTTGCCTTCTTCTTTTTTCGTTCGCGCCTTTCTACTGCTATTTGTTTCATAACCTCTATTTCCTCAAAATCGACCTGCATCACAGCCGTCTTAAACTCCAGACCCAAAACACAGCTAATTTCAAGGAGTTCCATATAACTAGCACCTTGATAATCTTTCTTCTCGTGTTCTTTAAGGCGTTCAGGGTCCATATCCAACCTTTCTGCTAGTTCTTCCACGCTGATTTTTGCTGCCATTCGAGCTTTAATTAAAGCATCTGATAGTTTATTGAAATTCTCAACTACAAGTTCGATCTGCTTGCTCTTGTCCCACGCCATCAATCGTTCATATTCTGCTATTTCTTCGTGCAACTGATCCAAATGGCGCTGAATCGAACCTCTACCTGCATCCCATTTGAGAAAGTCCTTTCTTTTTGCTTCTTCATCCCGCTCCATTGCTGCTAGAGTTTTGTTGAATTTTTGAACCCACTCTTTGCTGACTCCGTACTCAAATTCATCTTTAATCACGGTTCCCACCTCATTAAATCGATCGCTATAATTCCTTTCTTGTTTTTGCCTCTGTCACTTTGAAAAAATTCAAAGGAATTTTCTCCGTAATTGCCTACAGGTTCGTCTGAGGGAAAAATTTCCCCTCGATACTTAGCTTTTTGGGCATTTCGATCCTGATGATTGAACAATCTAGGAGCATTGATTCTCAGATACTCCCTGTCTACAGTTTCTCTATCGTAACAAGCATCAAAATCGTTAGGCTTATCTTTGCTGGTAACAAAACTACCATCAATATAGATAGTTCTAGCACCTGCTGCTTTTAATTGGGTCATTGCCAGTTTCAAGCCCAATATCAAGCTATCTCTTTTAAAATTAGTACCAAATCTCTCCTCAAACTCCTCCCATTCGCAAAAATGAACTCCCGGTGGTAGATTGCCGTTTTCATCGAATTCTGGAATCACTTACTCACACCCGCGATGCAAATTAGTTGTTGGAGTCGATCGTACCACAGCTATCATTATAAACAAACAAAAACCAAGTTGCTTCAAACAACCTGGTTTTTCAATATTGTTTCTGCATTTTCGATCGACTAAATCCCGCTCATGAACGCCATCACAGGAGAACCTTGCTGCTGCTGCGCG
>NZ_JAUBOJ010000534.1:0-3920 GCF_036700185.1 Microcoleus sp. BM001215392
GTCTGACATCTGCGGTTTCTGTATCGATCGAAGACTTATGCAATCTTGTCTAATATTAGTTCGTAATCAGGGGTGCGAGTCAAGAGTCATAGATGCGGACTCGCACCCCTGATTACGAACAGTTTTTATTGCGGGTAATTCAGCGAAGATAATATAGTTAACGATTAACTTACCGTTTTGAATTCATCCAATTTAGCTTTGACTGTCTGCATATCTTGCCACATAAACCATTTGGGTGTCTCCGGTTCGCGGGAGGGATTTCGCAACAAGTATGATGGGTGAAAAATTGGCATACACAAACGTCCTTCCCATTCAATCCATTGACCTCTAATTTTACTAATTGGTCGCTTGTCGCTTAACAAACCTTTTAGGGCTGTTGCACCAGTTAATAAAATGATTTTGGGGTCTAAAATGCGAATTTGTTCGAGCAAGTATGGTTTGCAAGCTTCGATTTCTTTGACTGTCGGAGGGCGGTTGTTGGGAGGGCGACATTTGATGACGTTGGCAATGAATACGTCGGTTTCTGTGCTCAATTCTACTGATTCTAAAATCTTATCTAACAGTTGACCCGATCGCCCTACGAAGGGTAATCCGGTTTCATCTTCATTTTGTCCGGGCGCTTCTCCCACAATCAAAATTGAGGCTTGAGGATTGCCGCGCCCGATGACGGCGTGAGTGCGGGTATTTCCCAATTCGCAGCGGTGACAGCGGTTGCAGTGATCGCCGATTTGTTCCATGTTTTGATAGGTGCCGGCTGGAATGGGAATTTTGGCATTTGCTGGGATTGAGTCGTTTTGGAAAGCAGCACTTTGATTGCTGTCAAAAAGGCTAAGTTGCAAGTCGCTGGACATAAATTTTATAAGTTGAGAGATTTTTTTGAGCTGAGAGTTTATAGTTTAGATGGTGCTGGACGATTTGAGATTGGTTGGATGTTTGTATGCGATGCTGTCGCCGATCGCACAATCCCAAATTAACACTCGCAAATCACCAATTGTTTGGTTGAGCTCGTACAGGCAAAAATATGTTCTCTCACCCGTTTTTTGACGATCGCGCCGATGCAGGCGAAAAACTGGCCGAGGCAGTTGCAGACGAGCTCGGCAAGTTGAATTTAATCACACAGGATACTATTAAACCGATTGTTTATGCCTTGCCGCGCGGGGGTTTGCCGATTGCTGTGCCGATTGCGCGCCGCTTGGGCTGTGCTTTGGATGTGGTTGTTGCTAAGAAAATTACTCGCCCAGATAATTTGGAATTGGCGATCGGGGCTGCAACTGCTGACGGCGAGGTTATTTGGCAAAAGCAAAATCAGCCAAATTTGCGCTTGCAGAAATCTGCACTCCAGCAGGCTGAAAATAGCGCTCAATCTCTGTTGGCAGATTTGGCTTCGGGACGACCCAATGTCAGCGCGGCCGGGTCATTGGCGATTTTAGTGGACGATGGGATTGCGACGGGGATGACGGTGGCTGTGGCGGCGCAGGCTTTGCAGTCGCAGCAACCGGCGGCTTTGTGGATTTGCGCGCCCGTCGCCCCGCCAGAGTTGATGGGATTTTTGGCCAAAATCGCCGATAAGTTGATTATTCTGGAGACTCCTCACCCTTTTTACAGTGTCAGCCGCTTTTACGCCCAGTTTCCCCAGGTGGAGACGGCGGAGGCTTTGGTGTGTTTGCAGCGACAGATTGAATGGCGATCGTAGGTTAAGCTGGAAGGCTACATCCAAAAGCTCGATCGTTAAAACATGAGACCTTGGGAATATTGGTTGAACGCTGTGATCCTGTCTGCTGTGCACCATCCGCCTCGCTTTGTTGAGTTGATGATGTTGACTTTGGCGATGATTTTTCTCGGGCTGTGGAGTGTAACGTTGCAGTGGCAATATTTAACTCTATCTTTAAGTTATATCATTGGTTCGTCTTTTTCTATTTTGGTGCGGGAATCTATCGGGCCGCGGCCTCAATTTCAGTTAACTCATTTAACTGCATTGTTGTTGTTAATTATCAGTTTTTATAGTTTTGCTGAATTGATTAGATAGTTAGATCGTGTCCGGTAAAATAACTCTCATAAGTTTGATCGTTCGGACTTCAGTCCTTTCTTCAATCTCTTAAATAACCAGGACTAAAGTCCGAACGATCAAACGACTTTTTTCTGGGGATGCTGCTAGTGGGATTGATGCAAAATTATGCGATTTCCGGCGGGATCGAAGGCATAGATTTCTAACCCGTGAGAAGCTTTGATAATTTCTCCGGCGGGGGGATATCCTAAGGCCCAGATTCGGGCGATCGCAGTTTCGATATCGCTGACTTCTAAACACAAACTCATGCCTGTTTTGGCTCGACTTGCAAATTCGGATTTGTGGGACTCTTTGGGTTTGAATATGCCGAGTCTCAGGCCGGGAAGTTTAAATTCCGCATAGGTATTTGGAATATAGGGGTTTGGTTCTAGGTCGAGAAATTTGGTGTAAAATTTAACGAGAACTTCTTTGTCAATGTCTGCTAAAGTCACTAATGCTGCGCTGTATTGGAAACTCATATAAATTGATATTTGGTAATTGGCAACGGGGAAATCGATTTATATCTACAATAGATAGGCTTTATCAAGTCTTTCTAGCACCCAACTTTCTACTTCATCTTCTGCAAGAACTTTTGCACCTAGTTCAGAGAAAGTCGAGGTAGCTTGCCGATAAGTTTGCTGAAGTTCTTGATAGTTATTAAAGTCTTTTTTGGGCGGTAGTGCCACGATCGCAATAGGAAAATCAGGTTGAGACTGTTTTACATTACTAATCATCCAAAACAAAGAGCTTTGCAGGTATTCCGGTATCTTCACCTCAAATGATACACCGTGTGCTGCCAAATAAGGTCGCCCGTTAGCAACAACCGCATCAAACTTGGATTCTGCATGAGTACCCTGCACCGAATAACTTGTTTTTAGGAGTTCTTTATAATCATTTTTAACCTGTTGTTGAAAAACATTTCTAAATTTAGAAGTGGTCAATCTTGCAGCATCTTGGCGGTCACGTCGATGCGGTTTTGGGAAATTTAAATCTACCAAAAAATTACTGGCAATATCTTCTAGTAAACTATCGACATCTTCTAACGAGCCACGAGGTTCTGTCCACTGAATACTATTGAGCCAATCCGGGGCAATTTTATTTAAACGTTCCTGATAAGGAGCATTTGGGTTATCCCCAGGAAAAATCAATCCACATTCAGCAGCTTCAGACATTCGCTGAGCAAAAGTTTTTAATAAAGTAATATCTTCCATGCCAAAGTTTCGCACGCGCTCCCAGTTTGTGAGAAACTGAACGCGCACCTGTTCTTCGTTAAAAGCAACAACGCCAATATTAATCCGTTCGTTAGCAATTGGATTGGGAACGTATTGAACGATACTATACTTGCTTGCCATTGTTTCCGCCTTTTTGTCTGACAGTGGCTATAAGAGCGCCAGCAAATCCTGCCTTCTTTTAACAAGATACTCTACCATGGTAACACGCTCGTCAATTGTAAGTCCCCATTCGCTGGGTGGAGCAGCCACAGCTTGAATAATGCTTTCTTCGCTGACAGCATCAAGAAGCAGAAGTCCCTGGTTGAGATCCTCTGGCTTTAGTTGACAATTAGAAACAAGGCGGGGGTTTATCTCAGCATTAGCAGCTTCGAGCAAGTCGCGCTGCTTCCACTCTGGGCCGCCTGGAAAGAAATGACCGTGGTCTACAGAGTAAACTAAATTGGGACGAAGATTTTGATAGATGAATTGACAGTCATTAGCATATACCCATCCGTACAACAAAATCAGCAAAGCAAATCTTTCGCGGTTTTCGGGCTGGTTTGTGTACTTGATTTCTTCTCTTTCAGAAGAACATTTAGGGAATCGATTCGGGTGCATCTCTATGAGTGCAAGGGCGAAGCATTTCGGCAGACAATTTATTAGTG
>NZ_JAUBOJ010000535.1:0-3919 GCF_036700185.1 Microcoleus sp. BM001215392
TTTGTCTATAAGTGTACCACTTTGTCTATTTAATCGCTAGCTAAGGACTAGCTCTCGCTACCTGAATAAAGCCTGCGCAGAGAGTGAGTTGAGCGCGATCGAAGTTTGGGCCCACCTCTGGAGACTGAAAAAACTTAACATTATTTAATAAGTTGCAAAGATTAGCTATAATTGTTTACAGGTGCTGGTTGGGGAACTTTTTTTAAATCACCCGATCGGATGAGTCTGAAAGACGATGCCGCGCATCAGAAAAAATTTTACCTTTAAGGTAATCCTGAGATTTAATTAGGTGAGTCGGTATGATCGTTAGCCCCAAAAAGGAAACTGCTCAGGTCAAGGTGGAAGATACTCAGATTGCAGACACCAAGGCCCCAGAGACTAAAATTGCAGATATAAAAACCGCCCAAAAGCAGTCCCCTAAGAAACCCGCGCGGAAGATGCCGCGGTGGGCGATCGGTTTGGTTGCAGCCGGGTTGCTAGCTGTACCGACTACCATATATATATCAAAAAGTCGATCGCAGCCGAAAGTAGATGCGATCGCAGCGATGACAGTGCCGGTGGAAGCGCAAAACTTGACGGTGCGGATCACGTCCAGCGGGACGGTACAACCCGTACAGCGCGTGAATCTCAGCCCCAAAGGCTCCGGCCGGATCGCAGAGTTATTTGTCGAACAGGGCGATCGCGTCGAAGCAGGACAAATTGTGGCCCGCATGGAAAGCCGCGATGTGGAAGCTCAACTGGCTCAAGCTAAAGCCCGCGAAGCCAGCATTCGAGCGAAACTTGCCAAAATTGAAGCCGGAAATCGATCGGAAGACATCGCCAGCGCCCGCGCGCGTTTAGAGCAAGCCCAGGCTACTCTGGCGCAACTTCAAGCAGGGAGCAGATCCGAAGAAGTTGCAGGAGCTAGAGCTCGTTTACAGCAAACTCAAGCGGGCTTGCAGCAACTGCGAGCCGGCAGCCGCGTGGAAGAAGTCAGCCAAGGGCGAGCTCGTTTAGCCCAAGCTCAAGCTCGTTTAGCAGATGCTCAAACCGGCAGTGTCAAACAAGAAATTGCCCAAGCACAATCGCAAATTGAATCGAGTAAAGCTCAAGCCGAACTAACAGCTCAGCGGGTAGAACGCAACCGTCCGCTAGTGAAAGAAGGTGCTCTTGCTCAAGATAAACTCGATGAACTGATCAAGGAAAATCGCACTGCCAAAGCTAAGGTAACAGAAGCCCAAAAACGCTTGCAACAACTGCAAGAAAGTCGGGAGTCGCAAATTCAGCAACTGCAAGCTGCTGTGGAAGTTGAGCAGCAAGCATTGAAGCAGTTGCAAAACGGTACGCGCTCCGAAGCAATTGCTAAAGGTGAGGCAGAAGTTGTTGAAGCGAAAAGCAAATTAGCACAAATTGAAAACGGCAATCGTCCAGAAGAAATTGCTAAAGCCCAAGCAGCAGTTGCTGAAGCGAAAAGCCAATTAGCCGTACAAGAAAACGGCGCTCGCCCGGAAGAAATAGCTTCCGCTAAAGCTGATTTAGCTGAAGCCGAAGCTCAAGTCCGCTTCCAAGAAGTGCAGTTAGAAGATACAAAAGTTCGCGCTCCTTTTGCAGGAGTTATTACCCAAAGATACGCGATTCAAGGAGCTTTTGTAACTCCGGCAACTTCGGCATCGGAAGCGACTTCGGCAACTTCGACTTCGATCGTGGCTCTCGCTAGAGATGTGGAAGTTTTAGCGAAAGTCCCAGAAGCAGATATCAGTCAAATTAAACCGGGTCAAGTTGTGGAAATTGTCGCCGATGCTTATCCTGATAAAGTGTTTAAAGGCAAGGTTAAATTGATTGCGCCGGAAGCTGTGAAAGAGCGCGATGTGACGCTGTTTCAAGTGCGCGTTGCCATTGACACTGGCAAGGATTTCTTGCAGTCGGGGATGAATGTTGACTTGAGATTTGTTGGTCAAAAGCTGAGCAATGCTTTGGTTGTGCCGACTGTGGCAATTGTGACCAATAAAGGTCAAACGGGTGTGCTGGTTCCAGACGAGAAGCAGCAGCCGAAGTTTAAGCCTGTGACTGTTGGATCGACTATTGGTAACAAGATTCAGATTTTAGAGGGTGCTAAGGCGGGCGATCGGGTTTTTACTGAACTTCCTGCTGGTAAAAAGCTGGAGGATATTATTAAGAATCAGAAGTAGGGCATTGGGAATAGGGCATCGGGCATCGGGCATGGGGCAAAGAGGCCAAACAGGCATTATTTTTCTCGATCGCCCTAGGGTGTTTTTCAACCCGGAGATCCCCCCTAACCCCCCTTCTTAAGGGGGGGACAAGAGTATTCAAAGTTCTCTTATTAAGTGGGTAAGGGGAGGGACAAGAACTCCTCAAAGTCCCCTTATTAAGTGGGTAAGGGGAGGGACAAGAACTCCTCAAAGTCCCCCTTTTTAAGGGGGATTTAGGGGGATCTAGACTTGACTACAAGCGAGATTGATTATGGGCTTAAATCTTAAGTTGATACCAATTACCAATTCCCCAATCTAAAATCTAAAATCCCAAATCTAAAATAGACTCATGGATATTTTTGAAAGCGTCAAAATGGCTGTCACAACTTTGACAGCAAACAAGTTACGCAGCAGCTTGACGATGTTAGGAATTATCATCGGTAATGCTTCCGTAATTTCGATGATTGGTATCGGCGAAGGAGCTCAAACCTATATTGCGGGACAGGTTAACTCTCTGGGTTCAAATTTGCTGTTTATCATTCCCGGAAGTCCTGATGCGCAAAGTCGCCCGGTGATTCCTCCCCAGACTTTGGTTTTGGATGATGCTCTGGCGATCGCCTCTCAAGTTCCTTCTGTCGAACAAGTTGCACCAACTCTCAATGACAGTCAAATCGTTACTTACCGCAATAAAAATGTTTCGTCTTCGATTGTCGGAACTACTCCCGAGTTTCTACCGGTGAGAAGCTTTGATGTTGCTAAAGGTCGTTTTTTAAACAAGCTAGATTTAGAAAGACAAGAAAATGTAGTTGCTTTAGGTTCAGAAGCTGCTGAACAATTGTTTGGGAATACTCAGCCTGTCGGTCAATATGTTCGCATCAAAAACGCAACTTTTCAAGTGATTGGAGTGATGCAGGCTAAGGGTTCTAGTTTTGGTGACAATCAAGATATGAATGTTTATTTGCCGCTGACAACGATGGCTAACCGCATTGTCGGTCGCTCGTCTCCCTACGGTACTAAGGTAACATTTATTTCGGTTTCTGTGAAAGATGAAAAGTTAATGAGTGCGGCGCAATTTCAAATTGAAAATTTGCTGCGCTTGCGCCACAATATTACTAAGGAAGATGATTTTACTGTCCGAAATCAGAAGGATTTAATGAAAACTTTGGGCAGCATTACTGGTGCTTTGACTCTGATGTTGGCTTTTGTGGCGGCAATTTCGCTGTTTGTGGGCGGCATCGGGATTATGAACATTATGTTGGTTTCTGTAACTGAACGCACGAAGGAAATTGGGCTGCGAAAGGCGATCGGTGCTTCTCCTCAGGATATTCTGATTCAGTTTATGATTGAGGCTGTGATTTTGTCGGCTGCTGGTGGCGCGATCGGTACTGGATTCGGTATCGGCGGTGTGTTTTTGGTGTCTGCTTTTAGTCCTCTACAAGCTAGTGTGTCTCCAGTGGCGATCGCCCTTGCGGTTGGTGTTTCTGGCAGCATCGGCTTATTTTTCGGCATCGTACCGGCAAAACAAGCTGCTAAATTAGACCCGATTGTGGCGTTGAGAAGTGCTTAAGAAGTCAGTTGGCAGTTGGCCGTTGGCAGTTGGCAGTTGACTGTTGGCAGTTGGCAGTTGGCAGTTGGCAGTTGGCAGTTGGCAGTATTCATTAGTTATTGGTGATTAGTTATTGGTGATTGGTGATTGGTGATTGGTGATTGGTGATTGGTGATTGGTGATT
>NZ_JAUBOJ010000536.1:0-3918 GCF_036700185.1 Microcoleus sp. BM001215392
CCCCATGCCCCATGCCCCATGCCCCATGCCCCATGCCCCATGCCCTGTTTGACCAATGACTAATGATATTCGACGCTTCATTCCATTTTTTGACCCCAGCGTGTCTGAATGGGCGGCTGAAGCCCGGTGGCTGCGGTGGTTGACTTTTTTGTGGCTGTTTGTAGGGCTGACAGCATTGTTTTCCGCTTCCTATCCCATTGCCAATTCTGAATTGGGAGATGGGCTTTACTATTTTAAGCGGCAACTAATCGCAGTGGCGATCGGGCTGGCAGGTTTTAACTTAATGGTTTACTCCCCCCTGCGCTACCTGCTGAAAACAGCTCATTGGGGTATCCTGGTGCTGCTGGGATTGCTATGGTTGACCTTAATTCCGGGAGTGGGAACCACAGTCAACGGCGCAACTCGCTGGATATCTCTAGGCCCGGTGCCGATTATTCAACCTTCAGAGTTGATTAAGCCGTTTTTCGTTCTCCAAAGCGCCCGCATTTTTGGCAACTGGCCTCGGCTGACAAACAAAGTTCGGTTTACTTGGCTGTTAATCTTCGGTGCGATGCTGTTAGGAATTTTGTTACAGCCGAATTTGAGCACCACAGCTTTGTGCGGGATGACTTTGTGGTTGGTGGCTTTGGCTGCGGGATTGCCTTACTTGCAGTTGGGCGCAACGGCTATGGGCGGAATGCTGCTGGCGGTTTCAAGTATTACTTTTCGGGAATATCAGCGCCGTCGGATTATGTCTTTTCTCAATCCTTGGGCAGATGCGATGCAGGATGGCTATCAGTTGGTTCAAAGCCTGCTAGCTGTGGGTTCTGGCGGAGTTTGGGGCGTTGGTTTGGGAATGTCGCAGCAAAAGTTATTTTATTTGCCAATTCAGTACAGCGATTTTATTTTTGCTGTGTTTGCTGAGGAGTTTGGTTTGGTGGGGGGTTTTGGGCTGTTACTGATGTTGGCGGCTTACGCTACGGTGGCTTTGAGAGTGGCGATGCGGGCGCGGAATGCTGAATCTCAGTTGGTGGCGATTGGGGTGATGGTGGTGATGGTGGGACAGTCGCTGCTGAATATTGGGGTGGCGACGGGGGTTTTGCCGACTACGGGTTTGCCACTGCCGTTTTTTAGTTATGGCGGTTCTTCGATGGTGGCGAGTTTTTTGTTGTCGGGGTTGCTGATTCGCGTGGCTAGGGAGGGTTCTGAGGCTGAGGTGGTTTCTCTGGATGGACGCAGGGGACAGCCGGGTAAGCCGAAGTTACGATCGCCCAACGGCACAGCACAAACCGAGTAATTTGTCAAGTTATTTCTGAGAAGCCCGACTAGAAACAATATTTTCGTATTCAAACCTAGTTTCTGCGTCCGCCCCAATATCACGCACCAATCCCGCGAATCCAATTGTGCACTGCATTCAACAAATCATCTCCATCCGCCACAAAACCTGTTAACGGCAATTCCAGCGGTGTATCGGTAATCCAGGCGATGTGAATTCCCATGTGAGTGTCGGCGAGTTTGCGGGTGAAAGATGAAAGCGCATCTTCGCAGGGGCACGAGTGCAAAATTAAGGCGATGTGCTGTTTTTGGAGGCGGTTTTTGAGTTGGGGAATTAATCGCTTGAATTCGGGGGCGTTGCGAATGGCGGGGATGTCTGTATCTGCGGGGAAGATTGTTTGATATAGTTGGGTACAGAGTTCTTGGGCGATCGCACTTGTATCGGTTTCGCCTTCTAGGGCGCGAATGTTGAGGGGAACGGGGCAGGTTTTATCAGTGGGTTGGAGTTGTTTTAGGAGTGTGGGGATGTCTGTATTTTGTCGGTGGTTGTCCGGTATTGGGGAATTGGTGGGTTGGGTGTGCCATGCTTGATGAAATTCTTGGTAAGTCATCTTTTCGGCGCAGTCCGAGAGGACTTGATAGCAGTTTTCATAGCGCTTAAAATCGTTTTCATAGATTTCGGAAGTTAGGCAATCTTTCAATCCAGATACTGCTGTGACGAAATATTTACCTTTCATGATTTCCCCTAAGCTATCTGCCGCTTGCCTCCGGGTATTTTCATCACCTGTATAGCGGATTAACTCGACTAAAGTGGCGATCGCAACTGGGTTATCTTTGCCGATTTTCCCTAAGATGTTTACAGCTTGCCTCCGGGTATCTTCATCCTGAGAAGTACCGAGCAACTCGACTAAAGGGGAGATTGCATCTGGATTATCTTTGTCTATTTCCCATAAACTTTTTACAGCTTGCCTCCGGGTATCTTCATTACCTGAATTGCGGATTAACTCGACTAAAGTGGATATCGCAAATTGGTTATCTTTGTCTATTTTCACTAAGCTATCTGCCACTAAAAGCCTAGAATATTCACTATCTAAATTGCGGATTAAATTGACTAAAGTGGATATCGCAAATTGGTTATCTTTGTCTATTGCACCTAAGCTTTTTGCCGCTAGCCACTGGTTATCTTTATTGTCCGAATTGCGGATTAAATTGACTAAAGTGGATATCGCAAATTGGTTATCTTTGTCTATTTTACCTAAGCTTTCAGCGGCTAGCCACTGGGTATATTCATCACCTGAAGTGCGGATTAACTCGACTAAATCCGAGATAGCAACTGGGTTATCTTTGCCTATTTCAAATAGGATCATTGCCGCTATTCTCCGGCGGATATTTGCCTTAGCTGAATCGCAGATAAACTCAACCAAAGCGGAGATAGCAACTGTGTTATTTTTGCCTATTGCGAATAAGATTAATATCGTTTGCCTCCAGGTATACTCATCATCTGAATTACGAATTAATTCGACTAAAGTGGAGATCGCAAGCTGGTTATCTTTGTCTATATTTCCTAAGCTTTCTGCCGCTACCATCCTGGTGATTTCACCACCTGAATTGCGGATTAACTCGACTAAAGCTGAGATAGCTTCTGGGTTATCTTTGCCTATTTCCCCTAACCTTTCTCCAGCTATTCGCCGGGTCTCTTCATTCTGAGAAGTACCGATTAACTCGACTAAAGTGTAGATTGCAACTTGGTTGTCTTTGTCTATTTTCCATAACATATATGCCGCTATCCGCCTGGTATTTTCATTACCTGAATTGCGGATTAACTCGACCAAAGCGGAGATTGCTTCTGGATTATTTCCGCCTATTTTACCTAAGATTTCTGCCGCTTCGCTCTGGATGTTTTCATCACCTGAATTGCAGATTAAGTGGACTAAAGCGGAGATAGCTTCTTGGTTGTTTTTGCCTATTTTACCTAATATATGTGCGGCCTCCAACCGGGCATTTAGATTGCCTGAATTGTGAACTAACTCGACTAAAGTGGATATCGCCACTGGGTTATTTTCGTCTATTTGCCCTAAGCTTTTTGCGGCTAGCCGCTGAGTATATTCATCACATGGATTGCGAATTAACTCGACTAAAGCGGATATCACCACTGGATGATATTTGCCTATTTTACCTAAGCTTTCTGCAGCTCGCCACTGGGTATATTCATCACCTGAAGTGCGGATTAACTCGACTAAAGCAGATATCGCCCTTTCCCTATCCGTCTCTTTCAGTATCTCCCTTGTTCTTGCGGCAACCAGTGGATCGAGAGATGTTTGCCATTCCTGTTTTTCCTCATCAAAATAACCAAATCCCCACTTAACAATTCGGGACACAATCTCATCAGCAAGGCGACAATCCTTAAACTCAGCAATCCCAGCAGCCGCTAGAAAATATGCACGATAATTATAAAAATCACCACACCCATCCTCAAACTCAACCAACGCCTTAATAAAAGCTTCCTTCTCCTCCTTCCCTACTTCCTCCCGCCCCAACCACAGCAAAATAACCTCCTTCCACTGCTTCTCAAAAATGCGATATCGAGCATCAGGATGTTGCGGATTTTCAGGAATATGATTCAAGAAAAAGTGCCAATCCTCAACCGCCAACGCCGCAAAATAT
>NZ_JAUBOJ010000537.1:0-3900 GCF_036700185.1 Microcoleus sp. BM001215392
CCCCCCTTAAGAAGGGGGGGGCCGGAGGTACTTAAAGTCCCCCTTCTTAAGGGGGATGCGAGGGGGATCTCCGAGGATTTTGGTTCTACACAGAGATGTGTGTACACCGTAGCCTTAATAAGGGGGGAACCGGAGGTACTCAAAGTCACCCTTCTTAAGGGGGATGCGAGGGGGATCTACCCTAGGCGGTAAAAGATATTTATCAACTCTTAAGCTGAAATTGACACGAATGCCGCGCACCTGATGCTTGCTACAACAGGGCCCGCGCGCGCGGGCTAGAAACCAGGTTTCTATGTAGGGGCCACCAAGTCAAACCAAGTTTTTGTAACAGAAATTGGGCTTCGGTTCGCGCGCACTAAAAACAGCCACGATTTGTAAGTAAGTCTTTATATAGCAACCGCCACATCGGTGAGGACATATAGCAGTGGACAGTGGACAGTGGACAGTGGACAGTTGCAGAATCAGGAAATCAAAGCGTTTAGGCTATGGGTTAGGAAGCTATATTCATGAGGTTATTTATGTCCTCAACGCTGTGGCGATTGCTATAAATAACTTCATGAATATAGCCGATACCCGTACTGCATCAATGATTTGATTCCCGTTGTGCAACTGTCAACTGTCCACTGTCCACTGTCCACTGTCCACTGCTATAACTCATTCACTCTGCCAGCTTGGCGCCAATCACAAAGCAATCTCACTGATTCAAAACTCCCCATTCCCCACATCAGGGTTCAGAAGAGGCATAATAGTTAAAAGCTGGCGGCTTAATTTCAAGCAAAATCAGCAGTAAATCGTCTATAATCCTTGACTGGTGTCTTATGGTGGTATCTCAATCTTCCAATTACCTAATTACAAGCTATAACGATTTTGATGTCAGCTCTAGCCCCAGCAATGTAGTGCCGATGGTACTAGAACAGTCGGGGATGGGCGAGCGGGCCTTTGACATTTACTCGCGCTTGCTGCGGGAGCGTATTGTGTTTTTAGGAACTCCCGTAACTGACGAGGTGGCAGACTCGATCGTAGCTCAGCTATTGTATCTAGATGCCGAAGATCCAGAAAAAGATGTTCAAATGTACATTAATTCCCCCGGCGGCTCGGTAACGGCCGGTATGGCAATTTATGACACAATGCAGCAAATCCGCCCGGATGTAGTGACTATTTGTTACGGTTTGGCTGCGAGTATGGGCGCATTTCTGCTGACAGCGGGAGCCCACGGAAAACGGATGTCTCTTCCGAGCTCCCGGATTATGATCCACCAGCCATTGGGAGGCGCTCAAGGTCAAGCAGTAGATATTGAGATTCAAGCTAAAGAAATCCTTTATCATAAGCGTAAGCTGAATCAACTGCTAGCTCATCACACAGGTCAACCGATCGACAAATTAGAGGCAGATACAGAGCGCGACTTTTTTATGTCAGCCGATGAAGCCAAAGATTACGGATTGGTCGATCGAGTGATCGAAAAAGAAAACCTTCCGGCTGCGGGAGAAAACGTCACTGCACTGAATTAAGAGGCTGTTATGTCTAAGTACGACTCCCATCTAAAATGTTCGTTTTGCGGCAAGTCTCAAGAGCAAGTACGCAAGTTAATCGCAGGCCCAGGGGTCTATATCTGCGATGAATGTGTTGATTTGTGCAATGAAATTTTAGATGAGGAGTTGTTCGATTCGAGTTCAGTGCCCGCAGCGGCGGCGGTTCCGAAGCAGGAAACAACGCAAAAACGCCGCGCTACCTCCGGTAAAAGTATCTCGATGAGCCAAATTCCCAAGCCGAGGGAAATTAAAAATTATCTCGACGAAAATGCGATCGGTCAAGAAGATGCAAAAAAAGTCCTCTCAGTAGCAGTTTACAACCACTACAAGCGCCTCAGCTTTATTCATGCCAAAAATAGCGGCAAGCACCCGCCAGAAGAAGTAGAACTGCAAAAATCAAATATTTTGTTGATCGGGCCCACAGGCTGCGGCAAAACTCTCTTGGCTCAGACGCTGGCGGATATGCTGGACGTGCCGTTTGCGGTGGCTGACGCGACAACGCTGACGGAAGCGGGCTATGTCGGGGAAGATGTGGAAAATATTTTGCTGCGGCTGCTGCAAGTGGCAGATATGGACGTGGAAGAGGCGCAGCGCGGAATTATTTATATTGATGAAATTGACAAAATTGCCCGCAAGAGCGAAAATCCTTCGATTACGCGGGATGTCTCTGGGGAAGGAGTGCAGCAGGCGCTGCTGAAAATGCTGGAGGGGACGATCGCCAATGTACCACCTCAAGGCGGCCGCAAGCATCCGTATCAAGACTGCATCCAAATTGATACCAGCAATATCATGTTTATTTGCGGCGGCGCTTTTGTCGGCCTGGACAAAGTGATCGAGCAGAGAACTGGTAAAAAGTCAATGGGTTTTATTCAGCCGGGAGAAGCTCAACCGAAGGAAAAGCGAGCCGCTGATGTGCTCAGGCAATTGGAACCAGACGATTTGGTAAAATACGGGATGATTCCAGAGTTTATCGGGCGGGTGCCGGTGGCGGCTGTGTTAGATCCGCTGGATGAGGCGACGCTGATGGCGATTTTGACTGAGCCGCGCAATGCTTTGGTGAAGCAGTATCAAAAGCTGCTAAAAATGGATAACGTGCAGTTGGATTTTCAGTCGGATGCGATTCGGGCGATCGCCCAGGAAGCATACCGCCGCAAAACAGGAGCGCGGGCGCTGCGCGGAATTGTCGAAGAGTTGATGTTAGATGTGATGTACGAGTTGCCGTCGCGCAAGGATGTGACGCGGTGTACGATTACTAAGGAAATGGTTGAGAAGCGATCGACTGCCGAATTGTTGGTGCTTCCGTCTTCGCTACCAAAACCAGAATCGGCTTAACAGCACGGGTTTTCAGCCAAATAGCTTCGATCGTTCGGAATGCAAGTCCTCTGGTGAATGAGGACTGAAGTCCGAACGATCAAACGTCTCAATAGGTTCGATCGTTCGGAATGCGAGTCCTTTGGTGAATGAGGACTGAAGTCCGAACGATCAAACCTGATGCGGACTGAAGTCCGAACGATCAAACCTGAAAATGATCTTACCTAAGTTTAGCTAGTTATGGAATCTCGCATTCAAGCATACCTGCGTTTTGCAGCCAGCCAGCAGCGCGACACCGAGCACATTGGGCCTTTCCTCGCTACCTTCAGCCCCCACAGCACCAACCCTTATCTGAATTATGCGATTCCCGAAGATGGCGCCACACCCTCCCTCGCCGATGTTAACGCACTGATTGCTGCGTACTCTGGGCGCGATCGACAGCCACGTTTAGAATATGTCACGAAACTCGCGCCGGCTGTCGAAGAAGCCCTGATATCCGCTGGTTTCACCGTTGAGGGACGCTTACCGCTGATGATTTGCACTCCGGGCTCGGAGAAATTGCTGCCGATTGGGCCGGAAATCGAGCTAATTCTGCCTGTTTCCGATGACGAACTTTTGGGTACTGTGGCGGCGCAAAACGAGGCTTATGGAGAGGCTGTACCCAGCCCTGAAGATGTTGAGAGTCTGCGGAAAACTATGGCTGCGGGTGGGATTGGGGTACTCGCCCGCGTCGCAGCCACGGGGGAACCGGCGGGCGCTGGAATCTGCACGCCACCGCAAAATCAAACGACGGAAATCGCCGGAATTGGTGTGCGGGCTGCTTTTCGCCGGCGGGGTATCGCAGGGGCTTTGACGGCGCGGTTGTTGCGAGAGGCTTTTGAGGCGGGTGTTACGGTGGCTTTTTTGATGGCGCTACACGAGCAGGAATTTCGAGTTTATACTAGAGCGGGATTTTCGGCGATCGGCGAAATCTTGCACATTTCCCTCCCGCCCAAGTAAAACGCCTGTCAATCGATTTTAGATTTTAGATTTGAGATTTTAGATTGAAGCATTGACCCCA
>NZ_JAUBOJ010000538.1:0-3825 GCF_036700185.1 Microcoleus sp. BM001215392
TTAACCATCGATCGCCCTCTCGCAACATCCAAATTCAACAAATCTTAATTAAAAAATCAAGTCCTCACCTCAACTACAGGCTTTACTTGAATTGGTAAGTCAATCTCAGGATAAGTCCGGCGAATTTTCAGCATTGTCTCAATCGCGGCTGCTTTGTCTGCGATCGCGATCGTAGCAGACTGCCGCGCCAAAATATCCCCAACAATCCTCGCCGCCGCCTCACTCTTTTGGGCTTCCGCATCCAGAAACGCAAAAACTCGCTTTTTCGCAACTCTCCCCTGATTCACCCGCGACAAAACGGCGACAAAAAAAGGCGCCAACTCCCGCAATTTCTCAGGATTGCTTGCAGCATAACTTTCTAAATAATTTGTGGCAAACAACTGCATATCCGCCGACGGATGCTCGCTAAACTTCAGCAAATAATCTTGTCCGGACTCATCCTGAAAATAGCGAATCACCAAATCTCTGCCAAATTGCCGCACATCTTCCCGAATGCTGTCGCAAAGGCTAACCATGATTTCCGGAGTCCAATCTGTATCAGTCAATTCTGTGCGAAAAATCCTCGCTGCAAATTCCCGCGAATCAGCCCATTTTGCCTCCAGCAGTCGCACGGCGGACAGCATTTCTTGAGAATTGGCGCGAATCGCATTTAGCTTTTGCAAAAACATTTGCCGCGCCGCCTCCCGCACCGATAAAATCTCGTGACTTGCCAGTTTGACGATCGCCATTGTATCAAACTCCGCCGCCCAACTCGTGCAATTTTCGCCCAGCACCAATCCGCCTAATTCCTGCGCGACAGCAGACTTAGCTTTCAGCAGCCGCCAAGTCTTGTCCTTATCCATCGCAGCCATCCACCCCGGAATATCTTCCCGCAGCAAGTTGAGCAAATAAGTGTGTACTCCTTCGTGTCTTTCCCCAATCACCAACACATCAATCAATTCGCCAGCAATCAGCGCTGCAAATTCTGGATATTCTGCGGCCAAACGCCGAATTACTGGTTTAATAGCATGGCGGATATCTGCCAAACCATTGACTGCCATTCCTACTATCAAACTTCTCTGAGAATTTGTTAGAGATTCGTCAGCTAATTGACCGAATAACCTGATACCAATTCCCCGGATTTGTTCGTAGGGCGACGCAATTAGCGATTCGATTAATTCAGGCGGCAAATCAGCCGCGCCGATTTCATGGTTCAGCAAAATCCTCGCCCCCAATTCCTGAACTTCCGGCACCGGATGCCGCAGCAAATCGAGGACAACTCCCAATCCCAAACTCCGCAGTTGCGGGGTAAAGTTGAGCAGGAGCGTATCGGCGATGTCTTTGGCTACAATTGAGGTATGAGTCAGAATAAATTCTGCTGGCTGCAATGTTAATAAATAAGCTATCAGTTTGCCAATTAGTACCCTAGCAGTTTCAGGGCTGAGAATTGATGAGTTGAGCAACCTGCGGGCAAATTGCCTGGTGTCTGAGTACAAACTGGTGACTAAAGCAACAATTAATTCTGTATCTGATAAAATGCGATCGCGCTGTTCGTCAATCCAGTCAAAAGCTTGGGTTCTCGCTGGCAAAAATACGCAGTTAACCAGCGCTACAATTACTTCCCGGTTGGCTGGATATCTGTGATATCCGTTTTGGACTGCCAAATTAAAACCCAGTTCGGCTGTAACTTCGTAAGGTGCAGCAATCAGTTTGATTGCGGTGTCAGCATCTATCCCAGCCAAAAATTGCGGGCAAGCTTTGAGGGCTTTTACAGCGAAATGATGAACCGGGCGGCAGTTGCTTTTTAACAATAATTGCAACAGCGCATCGGGGTGTTGTTCCCAAAGTTCGGGAAAAGCTTCCTCGCGCGCGGAGGGTTCTGCATCTCCGGGTTTGTAACCTTCTTTGCAGCGCCATGCTTGATTGTTTTGCAGGAAGACATAGCGCGGACTGTTGGCGTACAAAATGCGGTTTAATGTTAAATATCCTGCCCACGCATCCCAGTCAGCGGCATACACAACCGTATTCCATCTATTGCCGACTTGTTCGTAGCGATCGCAAGTTGTATGTCTGACATCCTCAGCATCAGTATCGGAATATTGCAGCAGGATGCTGACAGCCATTTTTACATAATTAGCGTCGCTTTCTTCGCCTAATTGTTTGAGAGTCCGCCACACTCGTTTGATGAAGTAGCCGCGCGTACTGCTGCTGTAAGCAATTCTGGCGTTGGGACTCTGCATTTCGTTTAGTAATTCATTGGTTTTAACTTCTGTGTATTTCTTGGTTTTCTTGTTATATTCCCAGTCAGAGTTTCTCAAGTAAACGTAATCATCGCCGGGAATGCGAACGCCGTATTTGTTGCTGCGGTACATGGCTTTTGCGTCTTCAAAGCGGCGCGCAATCATGGCAAATACTTCGGCATCGCGGCGGTATTCCGCCATTTTGAAGATGTGGCGGATTTGTTTAAAATAATTGGGTTTTAGCGGTGCAGTTTTTAAGATATCCAGTAATGCCGATCGCGCGCACCGATCGTCAATCTGATAAAGTCTGTCTAGAACCGCAAAACGACTGCTATCTTCGCTGTCGAGATAAACTTTCAATGCGGTGGAAAATTCTTCAGCGCTGCCATTTCGGGCTAATTGGCGCAACTGCGGCGGTAGCAATTCGATTATGGACGATCGCAAGTGCGATCGCCCTTCCTCATCCGCCAACTTCAGCAATCCTTCAAAAGCAATTCTCCTCACAAACTCCGCACTCCCAGCATCCCGATACAGCCGAGTCAGCGCTTCCACCGCACCCTCGCCGCCGCACCAACCCAAACTCCAAGCAATACAGTAGTCTCGCAGCGGTTCTCCCGTGCCGATTAAGTTAATCAGTCCCGGCCCGGCTTCGGCAATTTTTAGTTCCCCAGCACGCCAAATAGCCCGTTCCAGAGGCCATTTAGGATTGCCTCCGCCGGCAATCCGATTCAAAATAGCTTGTTGGCGCGTCTCGGCGCGAGGAAGTTCGGGCGCGGGTGCAGCATCGGGAACGTTTGCTGCTTCCTGATAACCTTTCTTCACCTTTTCGGCGACTAGCTTGTCGAAAACTTTTTCAGCTTTGGCCAAGGGCACTGGTGTATCGGTTTTTGTGCCTTCTTGGAGATTAGCCCCGCGCCGTCCGTAGCGAAAGTTGACTGAGTACAGGTTTTCGCCGGCCTGACACAAATCGACTTCGTATACTTTATCCGATCGACCGTCCTGAAAATAAAGAGCCGTCCGCTTAATCAATTTCATCGCAGTTTGTCACCATCACTAAGCTTGTCGGGGCGAGTCCGCGCCCGCAATTCTAACATCCCGCAGAGGATCGGAGTGCAAACTCCCCCCTTTTCCACTCTCCCCGTCCCGCCTTTGTCAACTAAATGTAAAAATATGTTGCAATATTGCTATTGCTGTGTTAAGTTTAGTTACATAAGGTTGAAATACAACGAGGTTTATGGTCATGCAAAACAAAGACGCAAAATTAGGTTTTACTGAGTTCGCTGAAACTTGGAACGGCCGTTTGGCAATGCTGGGCTTCGTTATCGGTCTCGCTACCGAATTCCTGACTGGTCAAGGAATTCTCTCTCAAATTGGTTTGATGTAATCAGATACTTCAGCTTAACTCTATACAATAGCTGTAATTCGTGGCGGGCGATCGACCTCATCTCAAATGTCATCGCCCCTCGCCAACAAGTCCCTTCACACTCAGTGAAAGGGGCTTTTGCATTTTATCTTAAAAAATCAAACCGATCCTACAATCAAAAAACTTGTGGTATTATAAAACTTCATTAAGTTTGTAAGCAGTAGTAAGCAACGGTAGTATCAT
>NZ_JAUBOJ010000539.1:0-3810 GCF_036700185.1 Microcoleus sp. BM001215392
TTGGATGTGGAAGCCACAGTTAACCAGATTGGGCGACAGGGCATTTTGTTAAGTCCGGTGTTGGTACCGCGTCGGGTAAATCGATCGCAATTACTGTTATTAATCGATCGCGACGGTTCGATGGTGCCGTTTCACGATTTGTCCCACCGGTTGGCAGAAACGGCGGTCCGAGGCGGGCGTTTGGGCAATGCTGGCATTTATTATTTTCAGAATTGTCCGGTGGAGTATCTATACCATGACCCCTATCAGTTGGAAGCAGAGAAAATCGATCGCTTGCTGGCTAACCTGCGGCCTGAGAAGTCTGCTATGTTAATTTTTAGCGATGCTGGGGCGGCTCGCGGGGGTTACAGTGAGGAAAGGGTGGAGTTGACGGCGGCGTTTCTCCAGCAAATTAAGACAAAGGTGCGGTATGTAGCTTGGCTAAATCCGATGCCGGAGTCGCGCTGGGAGGGGACGACTGCGGGTAAGGTGGCGCGTTTAGTGCCGATGTTTGAGATGGCGCGGCGGGGATTGCAAGATGCGATCGGCTTGTTGCGGGGAAAGAGTCAGAATTCGGTTTTTTTTGGGACTGAATAAAGGGGGATGAAATGAAACCTGAAGTAGCCCGCAGACGGATTGAAGCTTTCGAGAGGCGTTTTGGAAAAACGCACTTAAATTTTGCGTGTCATGCGGCATTTCCCTTGGCTTTGACACCGGATTTGTTATACAAGTTGTGGGCGAATTTCCAGCGAGATATTCACGGGTTTGTGTTAGGAATTCCTTGGGTAGCTGTGGCAGATATGCTGCTTTCGAGTTTGTGCGACGAGGTAGGGCGAGAACTTTATGAAATGGATACGGCGGTGCGAAATTCGCTGTTGAATCGATTGAAAGAGGATGAGAATTTTGGTCAGCAGCGGATTAATGAGTTGTCTGATTTTCTGTTAGTTTACGTGCAGCAGCAACTTCAGAGTAATGACTTAGAGGTGCGGGATTTCGCTCAGGCTCAGCGGTGGACGGCTTTAGCTTATGTAAAACCAGAAGAGGCTGCTTATGAACTAAAATTAGCACTTGAACAAGCATATCTGCAGGACAAATCTGAGGGAGTGCGACTAGCGTCTTTGATAGAGACTTTCACAGAACCGCTAGCTGGGTTCGAGCCTTTATTAGTTTTAGCAAGTGAAATCGGGAAAGGAAAGCACGTAGATGACGATCGGCTTAAAAAACAGGGTGGCAAAGGTAGTACAGAGATTCATTACAGTCGATTTGCTGAACCCAAACAAAAAGTTGTCAAGTTAGCTATCCTCACATTCGTTGGTAATTTTGATATAGGATTTAATGTCTTGCTTGAAATTAGCTTAGAAGGTGATATTCCCTTCATTAAGCATAGAGGTAGGCTACCCTCAACGTCAGAAATTCCCCATCGCTATCAAAACTGGCAATACCTTTATAGGAGAAGTCAAAATTTTATACGGCTTGAAAAAGCTAAAGGAATAATAACTAACATGGGTCCTGATGATCTGCGGATTGCAGCCCAATTACTACAAAAAGATCTAAATAATTGGCTTATATCAAACTCGTTTCAGCTTATTCGAGATGAAATACTTAATATTTTATCACACTCTGATGAAGTGCGAGTAATAATTAAAGCTGAAGACAACTTACTGCGCCGATTGCCTTGGCATCTGTGGGATATATTAGACCATTTTCCTCAAATTGAAGTAGCTATCAGTGCTAGAGTAACTGAACGAGTGCAAACAAAACACTTTTTTCGTCGCAAAGTTCGCATCTTAGCTGTTCTAGCTGATAGCCACTTAATTGATTATAGAGTGGAGAGGAAAATTATTAAAGAATTGGAGGCAGAAACATTATTTTTGGTAGAGCCTAGCAAACAAAATCTCTATGAAAACATTAGGGATGAAAAGGGTTGGGATATTTTTTTCTTCGCCGGACATGGTTTGAGAACAGTAGATGTTGATACTGGAATCCTGTGTATAAATCCACATGAAAGCTTAACCATCAGCGAACTAAAAGATGGTTTTAAGCCATCTATTGAACGTGGATTACAACTAGGTATATTCAATACCTGCGAAGGAGTAGGCTTAGGGAAAGCAGAGTTTGGTGACTTAGGGATTCCACAAATTATTACCATGCGAGATGTGGTGAGTGATGTATTAGCCCAACGCTTTTTAGAGTATTTTATTGGTGCTTTTTCAAAAGGTACGTCTTTGTACCTTTCAGTAAAACAGGCAAGGGAGGGGTTGCAAAAATTAGAAGGTGAGAATCCTTGTGCTAGTTGGTTGCCAGTAATTGTTCAAGATCCAGCAGTCACACCTCCGACTTGGAGCGATCTATCACCTCATTTCTCTACTCTCCGTACAAAAATCACAGATAAGGAACTTCTGAAAGCTGCCATCAGCGATCTAGGTATTAAGGTTAAAATTAATGATTACGTGCGGGGGAGGAAAAATATGAGAACTCGGGCTGATATTGTGGCTGTTCTGGAAAAAGATTGCGATCTAGGCTGGTGTCAAAACTCGGATGGGAGTTTTGATCTCATCGCTGACTTGTGGGGAATTGCAAAAAACTACAATCAAACAGAACTAGTTTACGCTATAAATACTAGATATAGTTTTTATTTTTTTCAGCAAAAAGAACCAAATAATTATAAGATATTAAAATCCTACTTAGAAAATGTTTTACAAAGAGGAACTCTACAAGAAGAGCAAGAGGTTATCATTTATACGGCTGCTTGGTTGCAAACACATACTGATGATTTTGAGGCGCGTCAGCAGTACCTTAAATTAGTAGAAAAATGTGGAACTGTAGAACAGCAGAATGACGCAATTTCCCAAACGGCTGCTTGGCTGCAAGAACATCCCAATAATTTAGAAATTCGCGAACAATATCTCGCTCTCGTTAAAAAATTAGGAATACCAGAACAGGAACAAAAAGAACTTTCTGTAAGTTCTCCTACCCATTCTTTTCGGGTTGGACAAGTTTTAGAAGCGAAGGTTACTAGAATTAAAGGAAACAAAGTTACTTATGAGATTCTCGGAACAATTAAGCTAACAGAGAAAGAACCAAAGAATTCAAAAGACTTATTAGAGAATCAAATTGTTCAAGTTAAAATTATCCAACTTAAGGAAGATGGTACACTTAAAAAAGTGAAGAAGTTAGATTAGTTTTATAGTTAATTTTTCATTTGACCGAGCAAGCTACTCACTTAATTTCAATAAATATCGCTCCTTAGCTACCCAAATGGAACGCCTAGAGTCGCCTATTTTCTATATTGCTTTGGGGAGCCTGATCGCCATTGTGAATCCAGAATGCTGTAGCATATAGCAAGTCTAAATGATTCACAAAATTTTATTAAATACAATGGTTATGGATTATAATAATACTTGTATACTGGAGATTAGCGAAAAAAAAACAATATGTCTGAGCAGCAATATTTACAAGAGTTAAGTGATTTTATCGAGAGTAACCCCGACCCCAGAGAACTGAAGCGAGCTTTAGCAGTAATGATGTGGATTAAGGGCATACCTTGTTCGGAAATTCAAAAAATATTAAATGTATCAGCAACATTTATCAGTCAATTCAAAATGAAATTTATCGAAAATGGAGTTGAAGAATTAAAACTGAGGCATCAAGGATCAAAAGCATATCTAAGTCCAGCACAACGCCTAGATACTATTAATTACTTAGATACTCTTGAGTATTTGAGCTTACAGGAGTTTCGGGAATATATAGAGGACAAATATGATGTTCGCTTCAAATCAAATCAAAGTTATTATACATTACTTGATGAAGCCAAGATTAGCTGGAAGAAAA
>NZ_JAUBOJ010000540.1:0-2578 GCF_036700185.1 Microcoleus sp. BM001215392
GATAAACGCAGATAATTTTAGGGTGTTTTCCGATTTTTGCAATTCAAGTCTATTGGTATAACTTCCGGACTTATGCAGGTATGGGAGTTTTTTGTTCCGAAGTAATTACTGTTTTAAGTTGACCTTGTTCTTGCAGCACCAGAGCCAAATTATAGTGAGCCTCAGCCAAATCTGGTTTCAGAGAAATAGACTGCCGGTAGTAGGCGATCGCAGTTTTCAAATCACCTACCTGTTTGCATTTGGAGCCGAAATCATTGTTCAGTACCGCGTAATGAGCTTGTTTCTCTGGGGAAAGCTTTCCTTGAGCATGAAGTGCATTGGCTAAGCTCACCTCAGCTTCCACGCAATTAGGCTGTAGTTCAAGTGCTTTTTGATAGCAGGCGATCGCATCTTCCCATTTGCCTTGCTGCTGTAGAGCATAGCCAAGGTTATTGTATCCAGCGATCGCATCAGGCTGCAAAACTAGAAGTTGATGATAGGCTTCTATCGCCTCGGATAACCTATCTTGAGTTTGATACAAATTCCCCAAACTAAATAAAGCCTTGAGAGAATTGGGTTGAATTTCCAGTAAATCTTTGAAGAGATTTTCGGCAGTTTGATACTCGCCTTTTTGCCCCATCAACACCCCCAGTCCGTAAAGTGCCTCTGGATTATTTGACTGAGCTTTCAGAATCTGACAGTATCCCTGTTCAGCTTTGGTGAGTCGGTTCGAGCGATGATCCCGAATAGCTAGCTGAAGCGCTAAAGGAATAATATTTTCAACATCCTGTTGTCTGTTATGCTTGTACTGGGCTACGATATGTTGAATGTGGCGATCTTTAGCTCCAAAAGAATACTTGTATTCCTCATTCCCCATTAAGAAGTCGTAGACTTTAAAGCCATTTTGAATCGCGTATCGGATCGCATCAGCATGGAGGATCAGTCCAGGTGGAGGATTTTTAAAGGTTCGATCGCGACCTGTAATCACAAATAGCATGGATTTTTGCGGAAAATCCATAAAATTGGCGATCGCCCCTAAAGGTCTATCTCCCTTCCACAGAACCGAAAGATACAGACACTTATGTTCAAAACAATGATGTAAAATCAGGCGATTGTAAGCCATAACCGACTCAAAGGTATCCCCTTTTTGCTTTTTCCATCTTGCTTCCCATAAGTTGAGTAGTATCTCAATATGAGAATTCAAATTCTCTGCGTTAGCGTAGGTAATAGAAAGCTCATCAGAACTTTCAACCTGCCTTAAAAAGCGTCTGATTTTTTGGCGGGTATTGACACCGACGTAGTTTTGCAGATATTCATCCCAGTCATCTGGTAATGAAACACAAGGGGCAAGATAAAGATCTGGATCTTCGACATTCACACTTTGAATCCGCAGTTGACTGAGTTCAACACTATCTCCTGAGAAACTATTCAAGAATAGAGACATCCGTGTATCGGTGTCTAGAATACTTTTTACATTAAAAGTAGACCATGATAACTGTTGCTGGATGTAATCCGCAAAAGTAGGAATTACCTCTTCTTCATAACCAGGTCGGCAAATAAGTCCTGTGTAATCTGCCATGCTATTTCCTGCCATGCAGAGCTCAATTTCAAAGCCGCCTCCATCCTTGTGTGTCAATAAAGTTTTTAAAGGAAAAAAGGCAACATAGGATGAATCATCGGCATCGGGTTTTGCAGCTAATATGAACCACGGCTCATGCACTATCTGCAACCATCTAGATAACCAAATCCAGGACAAGAAAAACTGAGCTTGACGGTCGGCAGCGTATACAGAATCCCAATTTTCTCTGATTTTCTTAAATGTTTCAAAATTATCAATTTTGTCAATCTGCATATCATTTTATCCTCAAATAAATATTCAGATACTTGTCGGTTAAGACTAGAGCCTCCCCAAGCATCCTGAGAGGATATCTGACAAGTATCTTGTACAACATCAAATTCTCAGTATCGATCGCCTTCTGATTGAATGAGACTATTAGCGCCCCAAAAATTAACGCCCAAAAAATGAAATAGAAGTGCTGCGAAATGTAGATGAAGCAGTTTGGTCTCCATTTGTTGCAGAGGCTGTGCCTGTTGCTTTGGCTCTACTAAACTGAAGGCTACCGAAGTCTTGAACCGTTGTGTTGGCTCCAGTATTTGTATAAGTATCATCACCCGTGGCAAATGCACCTACAACAGCAATGGCATATCCAGGCCCTGCTTCTGTTGTGCCGTATGTACTAGCGTAAACATTGCGACCACCTACTACAATACTCCTTTCGTCAATCGGTTCTAAATAACTTAAGTCTGAGATGATTAATGCATTTTTCATGGCTATCTCACCAGAAGTTTTCAGCAAACTAAATTAATTTCAAATGACTCTTTAAAGTCATTTGAAAAAGAGACTAATAAACTCTCCCTAGATCGATTAATTTCTGGCTGTTTTCAAGTAGCTCTATATCGACTTAATCTACTCAAACATAAAATTATGTTTTGTTTTGACTGAGTGGATGAAGTCGATATAGCCAGACCATTCAACGGCTAAGAATTAGTTAGTAGCAGCGATCGAGACGCTATTAGAAGACCACGGATAGACAGTAGC
>NZ_JAUBOJ010000540.1:2678-3780 GCF_036700185.1 Microcoleus sp. BM001215392
TGAATCCACCAACAACAGAAGATTCAGCAGTTTCCAAGTAGTTCAGGTCAGAAATGATCATGGCTTTTATCCTTTTTGTTTTTGAGTTAATCGCTCGCAGCAACCTGTGGTTGTTCTGTATGTAATATAGCTGGATGATTCAGACCTGTGTTGCCATTTTGGCAGATTAATTTTGACTCGAATTGCCAACAAAAAATGTAGACAACTCCATCTACCTGAGTAGGGCCCGCATGGCTCACTCATGGAAATAATGGGTTATTTTTCATTAAAAAAGACTATCAATCCACAATAGCTGAAATCTGGTTTCTGAGTATAAACTAATGAATTTGGCTAATGTTGCCAAAATGGCAAGATTTTTAAATAGGTTTTACCACGTGTCGATCGTGTTGCCATTGTGACCGATCGATCGCAAATCAGGATGTAAAGATAACTTGATGAATTTTTATTAAGAACCGGGTCGAAAAATGTTGTGTGGCTACTGAAAAACCCGATCGCCCGCAGCTCCTTCCACCAAAAATAGGTACACTCGATGCCAGCAACCGGGTTGTCGCGCGATCGGCTAAATTACTTGCCCGCAAAATTAAACCAGCGCGTCTTAAATCCCACAAAAAATCCTTGATTTGGAACATCAACCGCCGGCGCGGAGATATTTGAACCTTCGCCGCCGACTTGGGCGACAAAACCTGCGGTATCTGAGTGCAACTCGCTAAAAGCCTGAATTACATAACCACCTCGAACTCCGGCTCGTTTGTCCTTCGCCACTTCCACATAATCTAAATCCGCAATTTTGCCAAGCGACGGCGGAGTTTCCGATTTCCTGATTTGGGTATTTTCCTTGAGCAAGCGGTTAGAAGTGCGGTAGGGGATATAGTCGAGAGGGTTGTAACCCGTGCACCGCAAAAGTAAAAAACAAGCCCAAGAATACTTTCCTGCCAGAATCGCTGAAATTATCTCATCTAATTGTTCGGGTTTAATTCCAACTTGGGAATGATTGGCAGAATTGTTAAATTGCGAATTCATCGTTTTATCCTATTTTGCGTAAATTAATTGACTGTTGACTGTTGACTGTTGACTGTTGACTGTTGACTGTTGACTGTTGACT
>NZ_JAUBOJ010000541.1:0-3778 GCF_036700185.1 Microcoleus sp. BM001215392
ATATGCGTCAATTAACTCCGCTTTACTCCAATAAAGGCGTTTCTAGTAATTAGACGCACGTTACTCCTAAAAAAACAGTAAATTTGGTTTGTAGTAAGGACTTCAGTCCTTTGATGAGAGATGCGGACGCTCAGTCCTCACTACGAACCTCTTTTGATGTCGGATAATCGACTTAAAATTCTATAAATCTTAAACCTACTGCCTTACCCTACGACTTTTTTCCAACGGATAGCTATCAGCAGGCGCAGCCGACCATTCCCACATTGAACCTGCATAATTCTTAGCATCAAAACCGAAATTTGTCAAGACAGAAGTCAACCATGCAGACCTAATTCCGCCACTACAATAAGTGACAATCTGAGTTGACAGCGAAACTTTTTTCTGCTGCAAAATATTGACAATTTCCCCCCGAGAAAGCAGTTGTCCGTGCTTGTCCATCAACTGTTTGTAATAAAGGTGAATCGCCCCGGGAATGTGGCCGCCCCGCGTTTCTCCGTAAGGCATTTTACCTGCATATTCTCGCGGCTCTCTGGCGTCAATAACTGCTAAATTAGCATTGCCTAAAATAGTTTTTAAATCATCGCGATTGATTTCCCAAGTCGAGCGGCGAGATACTACAAAATCTCCCGGCTGCGGTGGAGCATTTGCACCTTTTACTTTAGAAATTCCAGCTTTGACTAAAGCTCGATATCCTCCACCTACAAAAACGGCTTTTTCGTGTCCCAAACTTCGCAACATCCACACAATTCGCCCGTCTTCGCCCCATCCTTTCACGGAATCGGCGATCGCAATTACAGGTTGGTCTTGACAAATTCCCAGTGCTTGCAGTTTTTCTGTTAAGATTGTGTCATCTTCGAGAATTTTGCCTTTGTGCGGAAAGTGCGATCGTGAAAATTCCTGCCAAGTTACGGGAATAGCTGGCGGGACACGGCAAAACCACTTTAAAATAGGTGCGCGAGCATCGAGCAAGGTAGCTTTTTTTTCTAGCAATTGCTTGGCTAAATCTGCACCTACAATCCAATTATCGGACAAATTACACAGTAAATTAGACATAATTTATTGAGCAACTTTTGCTGTATTAGCACCGCAGGCTACAACCCCTTTAGTATCCATGGTTGGCTTAGCTGGTTTAATCTTGCCAGAAGCAACATTCAGACACAAGATTGTTGTCGTCTTATTTCCTATCAAAAAGACACCGCCCACAAAGTTTTTGAGATTAGCTCGATCCGACACTGCATAATTAAATACAGCTTTGTTTGCTGTATCAATTGAATATTTGTAATTAGCTGTGCCAGCTTTAATCCCGAGAGCTAGATTAGAAACAGAACTTGTAAAGCCCGTATTGTTTTGATAGTAGTCTTGCTGAGCTTTATTCATTTCTATCACATATTGTTTCGCTGCTAATTCCTGAGGTTGAAGGGTTGGTGACAACTGAGCATGAGCCGCTGTCGGAAACAAAACTGGTAAAATCAGAGTTGCGAGCGCAACTTTTATCTGCTGGTTTCGAGAGCTATAAGTCATGTTTTTACCATTGCTTAAAACTTGAATTGTAGTAGGACACCTCACTGCCGTATCCTTACATATGGCCGAATTTACCTACATATTTTCTGTCAAATTCATCAATCAATTTAATTGATTAAAACGGTATTGTTCGCATAAATGACTGATAAACTTAGCGGTGGATAAACATACAATCAAACTAATTGTTTTGCTTGAAACTGTTTCAAATTTCCCGGAGCAACCGTGCCGTATTCTGTGATGATTCCCGAGATTAATGCTGCCGGAGTTACGTCAAAAGCGGGATTGTAAAATTCTACTCCTTCAGGACAAATTCGGGTAGTTCCCACTTGATACATTTCCACTGAATCGCGTTCTTCAATGGGGATTTGGCTACCGTCGGAAAGTTCAAAATCAATTGTTGACAGAGGAGCTGCAACAAAGAAGGGGACGTTGTGAGCTTTGGCAACAATTGCTAAACTGTAAGTGCCAATTTTATTGGCGGCGTCGCCGTTAGCAGCTATTCTGTCTGCACCGACAACTACTGCGTGAATCATCCCTAGTTTCATGCAGTGCGCGGCCATATTGTCGGCGATTAATGTGACGGGAATTCCTTCTTGGACGCATTCCCAAGTGGTGAGTTTTGCACCTTGGAGACGGGGACGAGTTTCGTCTGCAAAAACTCTGCCGAGTCGGCCTTCTCGCCAAGCCGAACGAAATACGCCTAAGGCTGTACCGTAGCCGGCTGTAGCTAATGCACCGGCATTGCAGTGAGTTAGTAAGTTCAATTTTTCGGGTGTTGCGGGCAGAACTTCTAAACCTTTGTCGCCGATATCTTTACAAGTTTGTACGTCTTCTGCTTGAATGGTTTTAGCCATTTCTAACAAAGTTTTTTGGATGTGCTCTACGGAACCGCTAGTTCGATCGGCTGTTTTAAGCATTCGGGATATGGCCCAAAATAAATTAACTGCTGTGGGACGAGTCGATCGCAATAATTCACCAACTTGTTCTAGTTTAGCCAGAAATTCAGTGCGATCGCCCGTTGCGATTTCCCGCGCCCCCAAATACATCCCGTAAGCTGCTGCTACCCCAATCGCCGGAGCACCTCGGACGATCATAGTTTTAATCGCCTCGGCCATATCTTGAGAGTTGGTAATTTCGACTGTAGCGTATTCTTTGGGCAGTCGGTTTTGCTCAATTAGCAGCACTCGGTCTTCAATCCAGGTGACGGGGGAAACTGGGGATTTTTGAGCTGTCATCGATTTCAATGATGTGAGGGACAAGTTTCTATGATGCCATGAAGGCGACTGTTTCTCTATGTTATGAGGGACAGACTGGATTTGCCAAAATCCAGTCTGTTTAAAAATTAGTATATTAACTTTTGTAAATTATCTTGCCTGATTTCCGGAACCGGGAACAACATAGCTCCGGCCATTGTCTCCAATTTTTAAGTTGAGAATGAAAAGTGCGATCGACAATCTTTGCCAGACTTGATACAGTTCTAAAAAAATCACAAAATTAGATATTTGTCAAGCTTTCATGTGATTTAAGGCTGGCTGTCTCTGCTGCCGATTTCGGGTGGTGGAAGTTTAGTCGATCGCACGAAAACAAAATTTTAGAAACCTACTTAGGTGCATGAGGGAAAGGTAATTATGAAAAACTTACAAATAGTCTTCGTAGATTCAGCAGTTGAAGATTGGCAGAGTTTGGCTGCGGGTGTGAAACCGGGAATAGAGGTGATTTTAGTCGATTCGGCGCAAGACGGCATCGTAAAAATCACCGAAGCATTGCAGAGTCGCAGCGGTATAGAAAGCGTTCACATTATTTCTCACGGCGAATCAGGAAGTTTGCAGCTAGGAAAAACTAGCCTGAATTCCGATAATTTAGAAACATATCGCGACTGTTTAAAACGATGGTTTTCATCATCTGTTAACTCAGTAAAAAATCGATTTGAAATTCTGCTCTACGGATGTAACGTAGCAGCGGGTGAAAAAGGAGAAGCTTTTGTACGACAACTGAGCCAGTTAACCAAAGCGTCGGTTGCTGCTTCTGCTGATATTACGGGGAGTGCCGAAAAAGGCGGCAACTGGTTGCTTGAATATGCAACAGGAGTGATGCAGACGGGATTGGCGTTTGGGCCAGAGGTGAGGGCAAATTACGCGCACGCTTTGGCTATATTTACTGTTACTAATACCAACGATGCTGGGCCGGGTTCGCTGCGAGATGCGATTGCTCAAGCTAATGCCACTGCCGCACCGCCGCACAATATTAACTTTGCCAT
>NZ_JAUBOJ010000542.1:0-3763 GCF_036700185.1 Microcoleus sp. BM001215392
GTCAACTGTCAACTGTCAACTGTCAACTGTCAACTGTCAACTGTCAACTGCTATACAGTTCCATGATATCGCTAACAGCCATCCGCGAATTGGCTCCCAATGTCAGGGGTGAGGTGTGCCCTCGCTGCAAGTGTTCTGCCGCCGCACAGCCGATCATTGCTGCGTTGTCCGTGCAATATTTTAATGGGGGAAACAATACTCGCAACTTGTGCTTAACTGCGGCTGCTTGTAAGTGTTTTCGGAGTCCGCTGTTGGCTGCGACTCCGCCGCCGACTACAATCGTGGTAAGTCCTAAATTTAGTGTACAGTCGATCGCTCTTTTGGTTAAACCCTTCGCTACTGTTTCCTGAAAACTCGCCGCAATATCATTAATTGTAGAGGCAGCCAAGACGCCTTCGCCGCCGGCACTAATATCTTGTTTTTTAAGTTTCTGCACTAACTGCAAAACTGCCGTTTTCAAACCGCTAAAACTGCTGTCGTAGGGATGATATCCGCCACCGGGCAGCGAAATTCTACCTTCAGGTAGGGGGTATGCTTGGGGATTGCCCAGGGCTGCCAATTTGTCCATCAGCGGCCCGCCGGGATATCCTAGCTGCAACAGTCTGGCGACTTTATCAAAAGCTTCACCCGCCGCATCGTCGCGCGTTTTTCCTACTGTTTCGTAAACGCCGCAATCTTTAACGTGAATTAAGCTGGTGTGTCCCCCGGAAACTAACAAGCACAAAAACGGCGGCTGCAAGTCTGGTTCGATGAGGTAAGAAGCGTAGATGTGCCCTTCGAGGTGGTGGACGCCTAAAAAAGGTTTTTGGTGGACTATTGCTAAGCTTTTCGCCGCACTCAGCCCGACTAACAATGCACCTACTAAACCCGGGGCACAAGTCGCCGCAATCCCGTCAATTTCTGACCAACTCAGGTTGGCTTCACTCAGACACTGGGCAATTACCTGATTTAGCATTTCTAGATGGCTCCGCGAAGCTACTTCCGGGACTACCCCACCGTACTGCTCGTGGATTTTAATTTGTGATGCTACAACATTGCTGCAAACTTGACGATTCTTAACAATTGCTGCTGCTGTTTCATCACAACTTGTTTCGATCGCGAAAATGGTTGCCATTAACTGGTAATTTTATTTGATAGGTTAGCTATTGCTAGCTTAACGAATTCGGCGCAAGTCCCTCGGTCGATCTGTTCTCAGGTTATTGCCGCGGGATATTTGCCAGCCGTAGGAGTGGGCTTCCGGGCGATCGAAGTATTGCAAGCTGTGAACTATTCTCGCGGTATTGCTAAGCTTTGGCACTGACCTATGAAACCCGAATCCCTCATTCTAGGAGGGTTTGCCGCCTGTATGATGGAGACTTTACACCCTCAGCAAGCGCGGTAATCTCGATTCGGAATCGGCAAGTTGAAATGCTTGTAAAAAAACTTATTGTTTTGTAACAAAGGGAAACAATTTCATGCGACGATTGTTTGCTGCAATTTTAGTGGTTAGTCTGTGGATCAGTTTTGTTCCAGTTGCTTCGGCTTACAATTTGGTGCCGTGCAAGGACTCTCCCGCGTTCAAGGAACTGGCTAAAAATGCGCGTTCTACCAACGGCGACCCGGCATCTGCCAAGGCAAGATTCGATCGCTATTCTCAAGCTTTGTGCGGCCCGGAAGGATACCCGCACTTAATCGTAGACGGTAACTTGAGCAAGGCTGGCGACTTTTTGATTCCTAGCATACTGTTCTTGTATATGGCCGGTTGGATTGGTTGGGTGGGCCGCTCTTACCTGCAAGTTACCAAAAAATCAGCAACTCCAGAGGAAAAAGAGATTATTATCGACGTTCCTTTGGCAATCAAATCTATGCTGAGCGGCGTTTTATGGCCTCTGGCAGCACTCAAAGAAATCACCACTGGTGAAATGTTTGCCAAGGATGATGAAATTACTGTTTCCCCCCGCTAAAATAGGGAAATGGAGCGACGGCTAAAAGCTAACAGTTAATTTATTAACCGCAAGTTAGCAATTAGCACAATTCGCGATCGGAAATTACCAACTGTCTCGAAATTTCAGGAGCAGAATTCATGCAATATTTTGTCAAGTTTCTTTCGACCGCACCAGTATTGGCTATCCTTTGGCTATCTATTCAAGGCGCGGCTTTAATTGAATTTAACCGCTTTTTCCCAGATTTGCTTTTCCATCCAATGCCTTAAGATTTGAGCGAACTTAGGTCGCAAAACCTAGGGTCAAGAAGTTGAGAGTTTTGAGTTGTGAGTTGTGAGTTAAAGGTTAATTCAAAGCTCAAACATCAAAACTCTCAAACTCTATAGACTTTCTCAGTAGCATGAGGTGAGCATCGAGAATAGGCCAAACAGGCCAAACAGGTCATAGGTACTAAGAACCAATAACCAATAACGAATAACAACTAACAACTAACAACAGACAACAGACAACAGACAACAGACAACAGACAACTGACTAATGACTAATATTGTGAATCGATGAAGTCTTATCTCGCCGCAGCAATTCAAATGACTAGCTTGCCTGACCTGGAAAAAAATTTGGTGCAGGCAGAGGAATTAATCGACCTGGCAGTGCGTCGGGGTGCGGAGTTAGTTTCCTTACCAGAAAATTTCTCGTTTATGGGAGAAGAGGAGGACAAGATTGCTCTTGCAGATGCGATCGGACTCCAAAGCGAAAAATTCCTCAAAACCATGGCCCAACGCTTCCAGGTAACGATTCTGGGCGGCGGATTTCCGGTGCCGACAGAGGGGGGGAAGGTATACAATACTTGCTTGCTGGTAGACCCAAACGGTAGCGAAGTGGCAAGGTACAAAAAAGTACATTTGTTCGATGTGAATGTGCCAGACGGGATTACTTACAGGGAATCGAACACGGTGAAAGCTGGTGAAGATTTGCCGCCGGTTTATGTGTCGCCGGAGTTGGGGACGCTGGGACTTTCGGTGTGCTATGACGTGCGGTTCCCGGAAGTGTACAGGCATTTGTCGCACAAGGGCGCTGATGTTTTGTTCGTGCCGGCGGCGTTTACTGCTTACACTGGCAAGGATCACTGGAAGGTTTTGTTGCAAGCTAGGGCGATCGAGAATACTTGCTACACGATCGCCCCGGCGCAGACTGGACACCACTACGGCCGCCGTCAAACTCACGGTCACGCCATGATTGTAGACCCTTGGGGTGTGGTTTTGGCAGATGCCGGAGAGGAACCGGGTGTGGCGGTGGCAGAGATTAATCCCGATCGGCTAGAACAAGTCCGCCGCCAAATGCCCTCACTGCAACATCGGGTTTTTCTTTGAAGGATTTTTGAGACCAATTGGTCTCAAAATTGCGGAAATTAATCCCGATCGGCTAGAACAAGTTCGCCGCCAGATGCCCTCACTGCAACATCTGGTTTTTCTCTGAAGGATTTTTGAGACCAATTGGTCTCAAAATTTCGGTTCCAGTCAGGGACAAGACCTGGATAATTTTGATCCAAACATATTCAGGACTTACGCACACACTCTATCTGTAGGGTGCGCAATGCGCACGGCCGTGCGCATACTTATCTCAACTTTCAAATCTCAAATTAATATGAGTTTAACACTGCCAACTATTAAGTTTTTGAAACAGCCGACTTCCGAAGTTTGGATCGAACAGTCGATCGCCCATTTAGATACAATCTTACTAAATCCTTCTCACTGCGAGCCGAAAGCGGCGCTACTCGCGTTAAATTTAATAGACTTGAATTGCAAAAATCGGAAAACACCCTGAAATTATCTGCGTTTATC
>NZ_JAUBOJ010000543.1:0-3751 GCF_036700185.1 Microcoleus sp. BM001215392
GTCAGACAGATAAACACAGATAAACGCAGATAATTTTAGGGTGTTTTCCGATTTTGGCAATTCAAGTCTAGTACATCAAAAATCTCAAATCAAACAGCGTTCGATCCGATCGCCTATTCAAAAAATCGATTTGCAGTCAGAAACAAAAATCCTCAAAATTGCCAAACAAAGTCAATTTATTTGAAATTTGAGGATTTGAAATTTGAGAATTTGAAATTCATATAAATTGCCCAAATTCTTGGTACAGAAAAATAGTTGTGCGTGTTGATTTAGCAATAGCAAGCGCCACATCAGGCGCGGAGTTAAATAACCTGATAAAAACTAAACCGTTACAGATAAACCGTTTGATTCCAATATTTAACGGTTTATCGTGTCCGCTGGATTAACCGCACTACAAACAGTTCGTAGTGCCCACTTGAGTCCGCAGCATTCTACCAACCCAAGGATGAAGGAACTACAAACCATTTTTATTATGGTAATCAAGCGTTCTATAACCAAGCGAGCAACCTGCTTTCGGAGTCAACTGCCCACTGTCAACTGCCCACTGTCAACTGCCCACTGTCAACTGCCCACTGTCAACTGTCAACTGTCAACTATCAACTGTCAACTGCCCACAGTCAACTGTCAAGTCCCACCAAGCTTGCTACCACCGCCACCAACTCAGCAGGATCGACAGGCTTGGACAGGTGAAGCTGAAAACCTTGGCGCAGGGCCCATACCCGTTCCTCTACCCTACCAACCATCGTGAACGCCACCGCCGGAATTTCTCTGTTTCCAGATTGCGATCGCACTTGTCGGATTAAAGCTTCTCCATTTTGCGACTGCATCCCGATATCGATCGCCAACAAATCTGGATGCACCCGCGCCATCGCCTCCAAGGCTTCGATTCCTGAGACAGCCACCTCCACCTCGGCGCCACAATCTTCGAGCACCGTACGCACAAAATCTAGGGAATCTTCATCGCTATCGACTACCAAAACCCTTACTCCCTTAAGGTTGCTGCTGACAAACGACTCATTTACAGAAACTCTAGCCGGGGTTTCTGCAACCCTGAACTCTGCGGAAGAAGCAACAGAAAATTCGCCGTTGCTCCTTCGGTGTTTGACAGGCAATCTTACCGAAAACCTCGCTCCCTGTCCCTCTCCAGCCGATTCGGCTTGGACTGTTCCCCCGTGCATTTCCACAAAATGGCGCACCAAGGCCAAACCCAAACCCAATCCGTTGTACGATCGTGCCATAGAGCTGTCAGCTTGGCTGAACCGCTCGAAAACGTGCGGCAAAAACTCTCTAGCAATGCCTTGTCCCGTGTCGCTGACCTCAATTTCTACACTAGCTGGCGACACATTGTCACAGGAGGCGAATTGGACAGGCGGCACCGTTCCCTCCACCTTCCGCAGCGTCACCCTCACCTGTCCGCACTCAGGAGTAAACTTAATCGCATTCGACAGCAAATTCCACGCCACCTGCTGCAAGCGGCCCGAATCCCCAAAAATCAGCCCTGCTGTTTGGTCGAAATCCGTCACAATCTCAATATTTTTTGCTGCAATTGCGGGGGTGAGAGTTTCGATCGCACCTTCGACTGTCGAAATCAAATCTACCCACCGCAAATTCAGCGATAGTTTGCCGGTCATAATCTGCGACACGTCCAGCAAATCCTCAATTAACGTGCCCAGCGATCGCGTGTTGCGGTCGATCGTTTCCAGAGCCTTAACAGTCGTTTTTTCATCAAACTTGTGGTGGCGCAGCAGTTGCGCCCATCCCAGCATGGCATTCAACGGCGTCCGCAATTCGTGGGACAAAGTTCCGAGAAACTCATCTTTAATCCGGTTCGCCCGTGCCAATTCCTGCACTCGATCGTGCAGTTCTCTTTCCAACTCCTTGCGAACCGTCAAATCGAGAGTAAAAGCCACAGATTCTTGCCGCGTTTCCCCCAGCAAAATATACCCAAACAGTACCGGAATTCGGCTGCCATCGGGTCGCACGTACTCCTTTTCGTAAGGAGTGCAAACGCCCTCGGTCTTGGCCTCTGCGATGCCGATTTCGTCCAGCGGTAGGTACTCTGGCGGTGTGATGTCAATCCAGCGGAGTTCCCCGCGCTGCAATTGTTCCCGCGTGTAGCCAACCATCCGCAAAAATTCGTCATTCGCCTCACTGATACCACCGTCAACATCGCCGAACCAAATTCCGATCAAGTTAGATTCTGCCAACATTCTCAGCTTTTGTTGACTAGCTTTGAGTGCGGCTTCTGCTTGCTTGCGATCGGTAACATCTTGGATGTAAGCAGACACACCAGAATCGGAAGGATAAAAACGCACCTTCAACCATTTATTCCATGACGGGACGAATTCTTCATACTCTACTGTCACCTTTTCTGCTAACGCTTTAGTAGCAATTTTGTAAGATGGTAAATCCACTGCCCAAGGATATATTTCCCAAAGATTTTTTCCAAACAGTTCCGCTTGTACGTTGCCAAAAAGTTCTTGAGCTTTGTGGTTAATATAGGTGAATTTCCAGTTGGAATCGAAGGCAACAAAAGCGTCGGTAATGCTTTCGAGAATGTTAGTAATTCGAGCATTTGCCGATAATAGCGCTTGAGCTGTTTCTTCTGCTTGCTGGCGAGCTGCTTGTTCTCTCGACAAAGCAGCAGCGCGTTCTTGTTCTGCCTGTTTGCGATCGCTAATGTCGATGCAAGAACCGATGTAGCCTGCAAAAGTGCGATCGGGCCTGTAACGGGGTACGCCCGTACTCACAACCCAGCGATACTCCCCGTCATAGCGCTTCATGCGGTATTCGAGCCGATACTCTGTGCGATCGTCAAAGGCTTGAGAGTAAACATCCAAATATTCTGGCAAATCATCCGGGTGCAAGTTATCCATCCAGCCGCTGCCGATTTCTTGCGCCCAAGTTTTACCCGTAAACTCGAGCCAAACTTTGTTAAAGTAATCGCCGTATCGATCGGTATCCGACATCCAAATCATCACCGGTGCGGTATCGGCCATCATCCGAAATCTGGCTTCGCTCTCGATCCGCTGCGCTTGAGCGGCTTGGCGGTCTAGCCGCTCTCTCACGAACCGCAGGGCCCGCTCGATCGAAGGTACCAGGCGCGTCAAACGGCGTTTGAGAACGTAATCTGTAGCGCCACTTTTCAAAGTCTCAATTGCCACTTCCTCGCCCAAAGTAGCCGAGACAAAAATAAACGGCACTCCCGGACAAGTAGCGCGGGCGATCGAGAGTGCGGCTATCCCGTTAAAACAAGGCAGCATATAATCTGCCAAAATAATATCAAAACACTGTTTGTCAAGTGCTGCGATAAAGTCTTCCCGAGTTTCCACGCACTGTAAAGAAAAATCTAGATCGCCATCCATCAGATATGCCTCAATCAATTCGGCATCTTGGGGACTGTCTTCTACTAAGAGGATATTGAGCGTTTTCACAAAAATTCCTTAATATATTATTTTACAGAAAAATGCAATCGAAAGTCCTTGAATACTTCCATTATTTACCTAATTTGCATCGCCCTTCTCAAGAAAGGATAAAAAATGCTCAGCTTACTGCTGGAACCTCTGGGCCAGGAAAGCGACTGCATCCTGAGTTCCGATCGCAAAACAACTATCTTTCTTAGTTGCGAACACAGAAGAACCCGATTTATACGCAAAATCTCTGATACCATTTAAAAAAATAATGCAACTTTAGGCAAGGGGTGCATCTGGTTTTTGAAGCCTGAAGAAGCATGACCGCATATAAGTTATTA
>NZ_JAUBOJ010000544.1:0-3725 GCF_036700185.1 Microcoleus sp. BM001215392
GACGATCGCAGTAGCTCGATTGATTAACCAGCAACTATCGGAGTGTTTGATTTATGCTAATTGAGAAGATCGTTCAAGAACTACAAGACATTCCCGAAGACAAACTTGCAGAAATCTATGACTTGATTCACTACTTTCGCCTCGGATTAGGACGAGAACAGCCACAGCCTCGCACGCCTGGTTTACTGACAGGAAAACTCGGTGATGCTTTTTTTGAGCCCCTACCATTCGAGGAACTCGAACAATGGGAATAAGCTATCTCATTGACACCCATATCCTGTTGTGGTGGCTCTTTGACGATCCCAAACTCAATGCCCAATGCCGCGACATCATTCGCAACCCGGATTTTAATATCATTGTCAGCACTGTTTCAGCCTGGGAAATAGCCACCAAATATCGCATCGGTAAACTTCCCGAAGCCAAACAGATTGTCGGGGAATATTCGCAAATCCTCCACCGATCGCAATTTATCGAACTAGCTATAACTTCAGCCCATGCCCTTCGCGCTGGCAGCCTGCCTATTCCCCACCGCGATCCGTTTGACCGGATGATTATGGCACAAGCTGAACTCGAAAATTTACCAGTTATTACCTACGATACAGCTTTTCATACGGGACTAATTGAAGTTATTCCCGCCGCCGAATCAAGAGCATGAGCATGGAAAGGGATCTCGCACTTTTTAGCGATAGCAAACGAAAGAGAGTTAATGGGGATGGGATAAGGGCGATCGCACGCTTGCTGTGACAGTGCTATCCTAGATAAAAGAGTGATCGTCCTAGGGAGGAAAAAATCTTGTCAACTATCACCGATATAGGAACTTTAATTAGTCGCAATGCAGACATACATGGTGGCTGTCCAATAATTGCCGGAACGGGTGTTACAGTGCGGCGCATTGCTATTTGGTACAAGCAAGGTTTAAATGCAGAAGAAATTGCCGATCGCATCGGGCATTTAACTCTCACCCAAGTCTATGCAGCTTTGACTTATTATCATGCTAACCGAGATGAAATTGATGCTGACATTGCAGCGGAGGAAGCTGAGGGCGATCGGATAGAAGCATTGAATTCTCAGCGTAAGATTCAAAAGCAGCCGACGGATATAGCTTTAGAAATACCAACAGTAGCAAATTATCCCAGTCGCCGAGAATTTATGAAATTACCGCTGGCAGAGAGGGGAAGGATTTTAGAAATACAAGCTGAGGCAATGTTGCAACATTACCAGGAAGATAGAGAATGGCAAGAATTAGAAGCAGGAGATTTAATTGACTACTAACTCTCCTTCTCCTAAACGGGGTGATATTTGGTTGGCTAATTTTAACCCAACAGTGGGAGCCGAAATCAAAAAAATTCGTCCGGCTGTAGTGGTAAGTTCTGATACTGTTGGTAAGTTACCAGTGAAATTGGCTGCACCTATCACTGATTGGAAAGAATATTATGCTGGCAATATCTGGCACGTTAAGATTGAGCCAGATATTGCTAATGGTTTAACGAAAGTTTCGGCAGTAGATGTGTTGCAATTGCGAGGTATGGATGTACAAAGATTCATTCGTAAAATAGGAGAACTTTCGACTACTGATAGGTCGGAAATTGCTAGGGCGATTGTGGCTGTAGTAGAGTATCAGTAGTTATTTATCAAGAGCGATCGCACTTGGTTTAAGTAAGGGCGATCGCAGACTTACAACTTAGCATTCGCAGGTTTACGCAGTCAGAAGGCAGTTATGGTTTAGCAGCTTTTACCACATCCTCAACCATTTTAATCGCCTCTTTGATTGCCATTTGACCGCTTTCTACGGCCCTAATTAAATCCTGAGCGTCTTGCGGGCTAATTAAATCGAGCCTGACGGGTTCTTTCAAGGAAACAATAAATTTAGTTTTATCGCTGTCTTGCAGGTTAGAGGCTCTTTCTTTGGCTTCAATATCTCTTAGCTGTTCTTTTAAGTTTTTAAGTATTTCTGCTGTTTTTCCATCGTCAGAAGTGCCATCAAATAACATTCGTTTTACCCCTACAAGAGCAGCAGCACCTAAAGCTGCACCGCCAACAACTAATCCTACGGGAGGTGCAACGGCAAACAACCCAAAGAAAAATGATGCACCACCGAAAGCTGCCACCGCGGCACCAGCACCAGCAGCCCCCACTGCACCAATGCCAATTTCTGCTAAAATCCCTAATTTATCGTGTGGGTTTTTTTCCAGTTGCTCTATTGACTTCAGAATTTGCTCTTTAGTTGGCGTTTTATTTGCCGACATATTCGACCTCAATTTTTTTGCTAATTTTGGCAGTTAAGCAGTGATGACGTTGCAGAAAATTGTATTGAAAACGTCTATCATTAGTTGAAAAAATGCTTTGGCAATCTCAATCATGTCTTGAGCAATTCCAATAATTCCATCATCAGACACCTCTTTGCCTTGGGCAAGTTTATCGAGTCTGTGGCCGGCAATTGCACCAATTGGGATACCCAGCACTGTTGCCAAAGGTGCTAATAAGGGGCCGACAAATGGTATCGAATTTGCCAAAATTCCTACAACGACGCCAACAGCAGCCCCGATCGCTAAATTAGGATGTGCTTTGACAAATTCTATGATTTTAATGAGGAGAATTTTGCCGATGAGTAAAACTTTGTTACCAGCTTTTTTCGTGTATGTGGCAAGTTCATGCAGCCGGATCGAGACTTCATGCGGCAAGCCTGTATCATTTAACCACACATACAAGTCGCTGCTACTCATTGCATCAGCATCGACTTGCCAGAGAGCCATTTTTAAATTAGCTTGAGGTAGGGATAATGCACTAGACATGATTTTTTATCCTATTGTAAATTACAAAATTTTTACTAAGATTTTACGAGTTTCAAAGCGCCTAATTTAATTTTAAGTTAATTTTTATGTAGTGTAAAGTAGGATAATGTCACAAATTGCCAGTAGTTGATAAAATTAGCTAGCGGTTCAAAGTCACATTTTGTCCTCCTTCGTCAGAAAAAGTCAGAAAAAGTCTGATAGAATAGATAAAACCTCCTACACCTACCCAATCAATGGATGTTCAAGAACTCTTAAAGTTTGCGGATGGCTTGGTGTTCACTAAGACCGGCAAACACCTAGACGATCTGCAACAGGCAGTAGTACGGGGAACGTGGCAAGGTAAAAGATACTCCGAAATTTCTAAAGAGGTTCATTGTACTGAACGCCATGTCAGAAATGTTGCCTCAAAGTTATGGCAAATACTTTCAGAAATATTAGATGAAGATGTAATGAAATCAAATTTGCGCTCCACAATAGAGAGGTATGAAATTTCTCAATCTTCTAATTTTGTAAACTTTAACCTTGTACAAAACAAAGGTAACATCAACGTTTGCACAGAAACCTCACACCCTCCAAAAACTCCACAAAACTCACCCCCAACACAAACTTCAACTGAAGACAACACCCAACAAAAACCGCGACTCGATTTAAGAGATGCACCAGAGATCAAAACCTTCTACAACTACCCCAACTCACCCCTCACCGCCCTCGAAACCTGGATTCTAGAGCAAAACTGCCGCCTCCTCACCATCACAGGCATGACAGGCACCGGCAAAAGCGCGATCGCCCGTAACCTCATCCCCCAAATTCAAACTCAATTCGATCGCATCATCTGGCACAGTCTCCGCACCTCCCCGCCCCTTGAAACAACTCTTAAAAAGATTATTCAATTTCTCTCAAATCAAAACCCCCCCAACCCCCCCTTACCAAGGG
>NZ_JAUBOJ010000545.1:0-3724 GCF_036700185.1 Microcoleus sp. BM001215392
CTAAGGGGGGGCTTTTGGAATTAGAACCCCCCCTTGCTAAGGGGGGGCTTTTGGAATTAGAACCCCCCCTTGCTAAGGGGGGGATTTTGAGAGATGATATCGCGCTGCAAATGCCTGCACAGCGGGGACAATTGTTTGGGGCGGTTTATTCAGTTAACAAGAATTCTGGTTTAACTGAGTTGTTTCCCGATACGGTGATGACGGCGGAATCTTGGCAGGAAAAGTTGGCAAGTTGGGGAAGTTCCTATCAGTTGATTGAAGTTGGTAGCGAGTTGGGTTGGTCGGTTTCTGGCGTGTTGGATTTGGCTTATTTGGAGTGGAAACAGGGAAGTCGCCCTGATTGGTGGGATGCTTTGCCTTATTACGGGCAACATCCTGTGCAAGGAAAATGAATTATTGGGAAATTGATTTGGCAATTTTTAAGGATTTGTGAATGATTTTTTTTATTGAACCGCGAAGGCGCGAAGAACGCAAAGGAAGAGAAAAGAAGAGAGAGTTTTTGTCTTTGTTTATTTAAGGGCTATACAAAGTTCGAGGCAAAAAGTTAATGTCAGCGGGTCTGGATTGTCGGTGCGCAATTGCTCGATTTCATCGGGATTGCAGCCGCGAGATTCCATAAAATGGAGCATCCAGCTAGTTACCGCGTCGATATCCATGTATTTGGCTCCGAGACATTCGGGGCAAGTTTCTGTGCTGACTGTACCTGTGCCTTCGCACTCGGGGCAATCCCAGTGGGTGTTTGCAGAATCGGGGTTAATTAGGCTGTTGCTCATTTTAGGCAAAAGTACGCGCGAGCGTAGCTATCCCGCTCTTAATCGCGCTACAAGCTCATTTTAGCAATTTCTTGGTTGGGGGAACTCCCAGCAAAGCTCAACAGCATAAAAAGTAGATATTGCTCCGCTAAGCGGGCGAATGAGTAAAGTTGTGGGGTTTTCTTCCTCAATATTGGATGAATGTTTGGTTTCCTTCCTCAACCAAACTTACATTTCTGAGGGTGAAAAATTAATTATGACTTTTATGAACTCAAAATTATGATTTTTATGAATTGACTTTAAGCTCAGCCTGTTTGACAATGTTAACCAACTAATGTTAGTAAATCGCCTAAAAAATTCTCCCGCGTCTTAATATATGGAAAATCGACTGACTCAAACTCAACTAACGCAAATAGTAGCTGAAGTACAACGCCTTTCTAACGTCCGAGAAGCTGAACTTAATTCCGCAGAAGTCACACAAATCTTGGAGGAATTGGGCTTGCCAACTGAGTTGCTAGATGAGGCTTTAATCCAGTTGCAGCGTCGGGAAGCACTGGCAAAGCAGCAACGCAATCGGTGGATTTTTGGATTGTTAGCGGTGGTAGTTGGGGTGGTACCGATCGCAATTACCGGATTCTACATTTCCCAAAACGAACAAGCGATCGCCCGCGTTTCAATGCAACAAAACCGCATAACTTCGGTGCAGGATAACGGCGGCAATTTGACAGTTATTTCCCGCCAAAACAATCCAGAAATTTTTTACCGTACTACTTTAAAAGATGCACCTTTAGGCAAGAAACTGTCGCTATCTTGCGATTGGATTGACCCCAGCGGTCAAGTTGTCAAACAAAACCGCTATCAAACTCGCAAAATCGACAAACCAGTCTGGAATACTCACTGTCGTTACAAAATTGGTACTGCTGCTGCTACCGGAAAGTGGCAAGTTAAAATGTTTCTTGAAAGTCGGGCGATCGGCAGTACATCCTTTGAAGTTAAATAATCATCAAAAACTCGGCTATGAATTAATTTTAACATGAAAATTACTAACCAACCGCGTCAATTTTTAGGATACTGGGGCTGCGATTTCCGCGAGAAATTAGAAGCACGGCTGGCGAAAATAATCGGCCAATCTGCAACAGAAATCCCAGTCCAAAAAGTCGATAATTTGTCCAGTTTCGCCACCACAGGCGACGAAAATTACCCAATTTGGAACGTTGCTAGCACCGAATGCGATCGCCCGCCAAACCAGCCAATAAAAAAAAGCCGTACTTTGCAAATCGCTGCCCTCTCGGCATCGGGACTATCTACTTATCCATCAACCAACGGCTTGCTGTTACCCGATGCCTGGGCAAACGTCCGCGAAAATTGCCTAATTTTGGGACGAGAACCCTTCGGCCGAGTAACGCTTTACTGGACGCAAATCGGGCAGAGTATTTGGTTTGCATCGAGTTTGCAACTGCTGTTAAATATTTGCGAAAAACCCGATGTCAGCATTCCCGGTTTGTACGGTTATAGCTGTTTTTCCTACGTCCCCACTCCCTTAACTCCAGTAAAAAATGTGTTCGCAGTTCCCGCCGGAACCGAATTAACTTGGGAGTGCGATCGAGATAGCGGTGTGATTCTTGAATCCAACTCAAAACGTTTATTAGAATGGCGAAAAAGTTCCGAAGAAATACAAGACGAAGCAGAAGCAATAACACAATTGCAAAACTTACTTAAAGATGCCGTTGAACGTCAGATTTCCGATATCAATAGCAATGAAACTGTGGGAGTTTTTCTATCAGGCGGTTTAGATTCCTCCGTTGTCGCAGCCTTATTAGTCAAAGCCGGAGTCAAAGTCCGCGCTTATACTCTCGACTTCGGCGATGCTGGAATTCCCGAATATCCTTGGGCTCAACAAGTTGCTTACTTTCTGAACATTCCCTTAGTCAAGGTAGATGCGAGCCCGCGCCGGATTAAACAAGCCTTGCATTCTGCGGTGAAAGCTTTAGATTTGCCCTTTGGTGACGGAGTGACAGTCCCGCTGTACCTGTTAAATGAGGCTGCAAGTCAAGAATGTGCGATCGTTTTTAACGGCGAAGGTGGCGATCAATTATTTGCAGGCTGGACGAATAAACCTCTGATTGCAGCGGCTGTTTATCAAGCAGCAAATTCCGCCGGAGACCAAACTTTAGCCTTGCAATATCTGCGAACTTTTCACCGCCTTTGGGGATACGAAACTAAAGTTTATCAGCCGGAATTTTACACAAAAATTCAGAATATGCAGCCTCAAAATTGGCTGTTAGAGGCTCTTAATCCTGCTGTGGACACGTCTTTGCTGCACCGCCTCCGCCGCGCGGGTTTGATGCTCAAAGGCGCGCAGAACATCCATCCGCGTGCTACTAATTTAGCTTTGGCTTTTGGTCTGAAAGTGCGATCGCCCTTTTGCGATTTTGCCCTCACAGACTGGACATTTCAACTGTCGGGAGAACTGTGTTTGCGGGGCGCTTGCGAGAAATACATCCTCAAACGGGCGGTAGAAAATTGGCTACCTGCGGACATAGTGTGGCGGGAAAAGCGCGGTATGGGCGTGCCCTTAACTTCCTGGTGTTTTAACGAATTTTGGCATGACATCGGCGATTGGTTAAATCCTGCCGTGCTGCAATCGGAGAAACACTGGCAACCCGATTTAGCCGCTCAAATTATGTCCGGCAAATTCGCAGCAGGAATTCAAGGGCGGCGCATTGGCGAGATGATTTGGCTGTTGGTGATGTGGCAAATTTGGCGATCGCAAATTTTAGGTGAAGACATGAAAAACAAATCTTGGAATCATCCATTTTGGTTGCCTCGCCAGGTTTGGAATTACCGCCAGCGGTGGGCAGAATAAAATTAACACAGTTTAATTAAGCCTGATCCCCCTAGCCCCCCTTGAAAAAGGGGGGAACAAGAAATTACTCAAAGTCCCCCTTCTTAAGGGGGATTTAGGGGGATCT
>NZ_JAUBOJ010000546.1:0-3719 GCF_036700185.1 Microcoleus sp. BM001215392
CAGAATTGAGGGCGATCGCAAGAATAGACAAATTTTCCCACAAGATTAGAAAAGATTTCCAGTGTCTCCAGCCCTACAGTTAGGTTATCAGCAGAGCAAAAAGTGCGATCGCGATTGCACTGCGCCTCTAGCACACATCGATTAGCCAACCCAATTTCAAGGAGCATCAATATGTCAAAATTAGAACTACTTACTCCTCAAAATTGCACCGTCATCTTCATCGATCATCAACCGCAGATGACTTTTGGCGTTGCCAATATCGATCGCCAAATCCTGATTAACAACACAGTTGGGCTGGCAAAAGCAGCCAAGATATTTCAAGTCCCCACCATCCTCACCACCGTTGAAACCAAAAGTTTCAGCGGCTATATGTGGCCCCAACTCCTCGATATTTTTCCTGACCAAACGCCGATCGAGCGCACCAGCATGAACTCCTGGGACGATACAAAATTTGTCGCCCAAGTCGATCGAATTGGGCGTAAAAAGTTAGTAATTGCCGCACTGTGGACGGAGGTATGCTTAACTTTTCCTGCCCTAGAAGCAATGGCTGCGGGCTATGAAGTCTATGCAGTAGCCGATGCTTCTGCCGGTACCAGTTTAGTTGCTCACGATTTGGCAATGCAGCGGATCGTCCAAGCTGGTGCAGTTCCTGTCACCTGGCTGCAAGTGCTGCTGGAGTTCCAACGCGATTGGGCACATAGAGACACCTACGATGCGGTTATGGGCCTGGTAAAAGAACATGGTGGAGCTTATGGTGTTGGCGTGGAATATGCCTACACGATGGTACACGGGCAGCTTCCGAGCAATGCGAAAGTTGCGGCCTAGCTCATTAGAGTTCTTCATAAAATAATCTGAAGCCGTTTGATATCCGGGAGAGGGTGAAGCATTTGGTCATAAAATTTCGGGTTTTTAAGATGAATTATCGCCCAAATGCTTCACCCCTACATCTCTAATCTGTGGGTAAACAACTATGCTGCAAAATTCTCCTGAAGTGCAAAACAGCGATACCAACGAACAGGTGACAGCCGTTATTTCGCATCAAATTAAACCGGGGCGAGAGCAGGGTTATGAAGAGTGGTTAAAGGGGATTGCTGCTGATGCGAAGCGGTTTGAGGGACATTGCGGGGTGAGCATTATCCGACCCCGCGATGGAGTTTGCCCGGAGTATGTTGCTATTCTCAAGTTCGATCGCTACACGCACCTCAAGCAGTGGATTGAGTCAGATGTGCGGCAACAATGGCTCGATCGATTGGAGCCGCTAATTTCCAAGCCGGAAGAGGTACAAACCTTGACTGGACTTGAAACTTGGTTCACTTTATCCGGTCAGCCGCGCAAATCTCCACCACCTCGCTACAAAATGGCGTTAGTTACTTGGCTCGGAGTTTTTGTAACTGTAGGCGTGTTGAGTCGATTTCTGCCTCTGATTCTATCAGCAATTCCGCCTTTATTGTCACAGATAATTAGTTCTGGTTTGACAGTTGCTTTACTTACTTATCTGGTGATGCCTCAATTAACGCGGTTGTTTTCTAGGTGGTTGTATCCAAAGTAAATCGGCGGTTGAAACCGCGTCTACACAAACAAGATGACTCGGCGGTTGAAACCGCGTGTATCCAAAGTGACTCGGCGGTTGAAACCGCGTCTACACAAACTTTCGTCCGCCGACGCGGACTAAGAGGATAAGGAGTTTGATTATGGTTTCTAATGAAATGTTCGATCGCACAATTGATGCAGATTTAATTATCAAAAATGGTCGCATTGCCACCCAGGACGAACGGCGATCGGTGGTTGAGGCGGCTGCTATCAAAAACGGTCGGTTTATTGCCGTGGGTTCTGAACGCGATGTCATGGCCGCTAGGGGCGATCGAACTCAAATTATCGATTTGCAAGGTCGCACAGTCATTCCCGGTTTGAACGATTCCCATCTACATTTAATTCGCGGCGGGTTGAACTACAACTTGGAACTGCGCTGGGATGGCGTACCTTCCCTCGCCGATGGATTGCGGATGCTGCGAGAACAGGCGCACCGCACGCCACCCGGACAATGGGTGCGCGTGGTTGGCGGCTGGAATGAATTTCAATTTGCCGAACGCCGTTTGCCGACTTTGGATGAATTGAACCGCGTTGCGCCGGATACTCCCGTTTTTATCTTGCACCTGTACGATCGCGCTTTGCTAAATCGTGCTGCCCTCAAGGCCGTCGGCTACACTAGAGATACGCCACAGCCGATCGGCGGAGAAATTCAGCGAGATGGCAATGGGAATCCCACTGGATTGCTAATTGCCCGACCCAATGCGATGATTTTGTACGCGACTTTGGCAAAAGGCCCAAAACTCCCCTACGAACATCAAGTTAATTCCACACGGCATTTTATGCGGGAACTCAATCGCCTCGGTGTCACCAGCGTAATTGATGCTGGCGGCGGCTTTCAGAATTACCCAGATGACTATCAGGTGGTGGAAGAATTGCATCGCCGAGGTCAACTGACGGTGCGGATTGCTTACAATCTTTTCACCCAGCGTCCGAAGGAAGAACGGGAAGACTTTGCGAAGTGGACGAAAATGGTGCAACCCGGTGAGGGAGATGATTTTTATCGGGTGAATGGCGCTGGTGAAATGCTGGTGTTTTCGGCAGCAGATTTCGAGGATTTTCTAGAACCGCGTCCCGATTTGGCAGACTCGCTAGAAGCGGAATTGAAAGCGGTTGTCAAGTTGCTCGCCGAACATCGGTGGCCGTTTCGTCTCCATGCGACTTATGATGAGTCGATCGACCGTTTCTTGAATGTGTTTGAGGAAGTCGATCGAGAAATTCCATTTAATGGCTTACACTGGTTTTTTGACCATGCTGAAACGGTGAGCGATCGCAATTTAGAACGCATCAAAGCCTTAAACGGAGGCATTGCGATTCAGCATCGCATGGCATTTCAAGGCGAATATTTCATTGAACGCTACGGCACCAAAGCTGTGGAACGCACGCCACCCATCGCCCGTATGCTAGAAATGGAAATCCCAGTTGGGGCTGGCACGGATGCGACTCGTGTAGCATCATACAATCCTTTTGTTTCGCTTTACTGGTTAGTCAGCGGCAAGACAGTCGGCGGCACGTCGCTGTATCCTGAAGCTAACCGGATGAGTCGGATGGAAGCACTGCGGCTGTATACTGTGGGTAGCAGTTGGTTTTCGTCGGAAGAAGGCAAGAAAGGTGCGATCGTTCCGGGACAATTAGCCGATTTAGCCGTCTTGTCTGATGATTTGTTTTCAATTCCTGAAGTACAAATCAAGCATTTAGAGTCGGTTTTGACGATCGTAGGCGGCAAGATTGTCTACGCCACAGACACTTTCAAAAAATTCGATCCACCCGCATTACCAGTTTTACCAGAATGGTCGCCCGTTGCCCATTATGGCGGTTATTACTCGCAGATTCCAGTGGCGGCTAATGCGCCTGTTCATATTTGTTCCCTTGCCTGCAATCACGCAGCAATGCCCATCCACAAACCCAATTGTGGCAATTTGCTGTCATCTCTAAATGTATCGGCCGCCCTATCGAGTTTGTGGGGAAGCGGCTGTGATTGCTTTGCCTTTTAAGTTTATCAAGTGTAGGGACACGGCAATGCCCATTAGTGTCAACTTAAGCCTGAAAGCCCGCCAAGTCCGTCTGTGAGCCCGCGAGTCCGCCAGGGAATCAATTCCCCCTCTTATAGCGAAAGTCCTCTCAAAGAGGAC
>NZ_JAUBOJ010000547.1:0-3712 GCF_036700185.1 Microcoleus sp. BM001215392
TGGGGTCAATGCTTCAATCTAAAATCTCAAATCTAAAATCTCAAATCGATTGACAATTCGTTTTCGCGATCGGCGGGAGTTTCAAGCAGAAGAATTAGAACTTACCCAAGCCCTCGCCCATCAAGCCACCTTAGCCATTCAACTAACGCGCTTAGGCCAGCAAGCCAAGCAAGCCGCCATCCTAGAAGAGCGCAACCGCATGGCGCGAGACATTCACGATTCCCTCGCGCAATCCCTGACGGGCGTAGTCATGCAGCTCAACGCCGCCACCGAGTTTCTCGCTCGCGAACCCGATCGCACCCAAGCCTGCATCACCCGCGCTCAAGATTTAGCCAAACAAGGGCTAGCAGAAGCGAGGCGCTCTGTTTGGCTGCTCTACCAGAGCGATCGGACTGCTTGTGGTTTGTCTGATTCCCTGACGCGATTAGTCGAGCAAATGACCACCGGAACCACTGCACGCATCAGCCTCAGCGTGGACGGTATGCCCTACTGTTTGGATGCCACGCCAGAGTATGAATCTGCTCCGCATTGCCCAAGAATCGCTCACCAACTCGCTTCGGCACGCCAAACCTCAAATTATTCATCTCGAACTTACCTACACTTCCGAGCACATCCAACTGCGGGTATCTGATGATGGCTGCGGGTTCAATCCTCAGCAGACAGCAGAGCGGGGCTTGGGTTTAATTGGGATGAGCGATCGGGCTGGGGCGATCGGCGCACAGCTCCAAATTCGTAGCAAACTAGGAGCAGGAACTGAAACCACCGTCACAGTTGCGATCGCACCATGACTAACACTCGCCTACGTATACTACTCGCTGATGACCACCCGATTTTGCGGGAAGGCTTAGCGTTAATTTTGGACAACCAAGCCGATATGACTGTGGTGGGAGAAGCCAGCAACGGGCGAGAAGCCGTCGAGGTTTTTTCCCAACTCCAACCCGACGTGACGCTGATGGATTTGCGAATGCCGGAAATGGGCGGGGTAGAAGCCATCACCGCCATTCGCGCCGAATTTCCCGCGGCTTGTATTATCCTGCTTACCACCTATGACGGGGATGAAGACATCTATCGGGGACTGCGGGCGGGTGCCAGATATTACCTGCTCAAAGATGCCTCTACGCAAGAGATTCTCAGCGCGATTCGCCAAGTTTGTACGGGCAAAAATCACATTTCTCCGGCCGTCGGTGCGAGGCTCGCCGAACGCGCTCAGATGCCAGAATTGACCGATCGCGAGCGGGAAGTATTGCAACAAATGGCAAAAGGCCAAAGCAATCAGGAAATCGGTTTCACCCTCAGAATTGCCGAGAATACGGTGAAAACTCATGTCAACAGTATTTTGAGTAAACTCGGTGTGGGCGATCGAACTCAAGCTGCGATCGTGGCTCTCAAACGCGGCATTGCTAAACTCTAGACTTGTTCCATCAGTTGGGCAATTTGCAGTCAATTATCGTGAAGCTATACTATTATTAGTTCTGATCGGGAGCAATGATGGAAACGATCTCAATTCAAGTCGATGCCGATCTTGCGAGGGCATTTAAATCTGCACAGCCAGAGGAACAGCAAAAGATACAAGCATTAGTGAGTTTTTGGCTAAAACGTGCCATGAATCTCACAAGTCTGCAAAACACAATGGATCGGATGAGTGATGAAGCCCAAGCCAATGGGTTAACTCCAGAGATTTTACAGTCTATTTTGGATGAGTGAACTAAAATTCGTTCTCGATTCTAACGTGCTAGTCAGTGCAGCACTCTTTAAAAGCTCGATCGCGCGGCAAGCTTTCAACAAAGCAACCGCAGACGGGCAAATCGTCATGTCTGGGCCTGTGGTGGCAGAAATACAAGATGTTTTGGGCCGATCGCGTTTCGACAAATACTTATCGGCTCAGTTACGCACGGCATTCTTAACCGACTTACTGAAAGTTGTTGAGATCGTCGAGATTACTGAAGCGATCTCGGTTTGTCGCGATCCCAAAGATGATAAGTTCCTCGAACTTGCGATTAGCGGTCAGGCTAATTATATTCTCAGCAGCGATAAATACCTGCTTGTACTGCATCCGTTTCAAGGAATTGCGATCGTCACACCAGCAGATTTTCTAGCAAGACAATAACTGACGAACTCGATCGCTCTAACGTAATTGTGTGTGTAGTTATAAACCTCGCCTGGGTGAAGCATTCGGTCATAAAAATAGTCGCTCTTCCCAAGATATTGTCGCCCGAATGCTTCACCCCTACACAGTCTATATCTTGTTTTTTTTGTCAACTCATTCTACTGGACTGGCGTCCTAGCTGTAGAGTCGATCGATTAATAACTTTGTAGAGCTTACTCAATCTAAAGATTTAGCGCGACTCCACCTTTAGGTGGAATTAAAACAAACCTTTGCTCCGATTACAAAAGCGGGAACATCGCCGAAACTTAGTTTCATACCGCTCAAAAGAACAGCGTGATTGCCTTAGTTCTTCCTGTCAGCAGTCGCGATCGCATTCAAGGATTAGATAGTGCTCCTATTACCATAGTCGAATACGGCGACTATCAATGTCCGAAATGTGCAGAAGCCCACGACATTGTACAACACATCCAGCAGCAGTTTGGAGAACAACTTTGTTTTGTCTTCCGCCACTTTCCCGGAAATCACTTGCATCGCCAAGCGCAACAGGCCTTGTTTAGCTGCCGAAGCGGCTGCTAAACAAGGTAAATTTTGGCAAATGCACGATTACTTGTTCCACCATCAGCACGCCCTCGGCAATGGTTACTTGGCTGAGTATGCAGATGCCTTAGGGCTTGATGTGATGCAGTTCCTGCGCGACATGGCCCGACACATTTATGCCGATCGAGTGCGAGAGGATTTAGCTAGCGGTATCCACAGCGGCGTCTGTCAAACACCGACTTTTTTTATCAATTGTCTGCACTATGACGGTGCGTGCGATCGCCAAACATTGACAGCGACGCTCCAACAACAATTAGAGGTAAATCCATGACTGCTAACTCGCATCGATTTAGCTGCACCAATTCGCGATCGGGCAGTTCGTAGTGTGGACTTTACTCCGCAAAAAGCTGCGGACTAAAGTCCACACTACGAACCGTTTTTGTTACGGTGATCGAGCGGAGATGATATCAAAGGTTTCTGCCAACATTAATAGTTAGGAGAATCAGACTCATGTCTCAAAATTTGATTCAGCGATTCAAAGTATTCGTTGCGGCGATCGCCCTAGCGATTAGCCTTGTGAGCTTTCAACCCAGCACTGCTCAAGCTGCTACTTCTGTTGCATTAGATACTGCTAAAGAGCTGGTTAACGTCGTCACCGTCTATCCAACCACCCCAAAAAATCAATCTGAAATTCTCGCAGATGTTGCCAAACTAGAACAAACAACATTCTCAAAAATTCCCTGATTCCAGAATTTTTCGATTCTTAAAGCTCAAGATGGCAGGCAAGTAATTGCATTGTCTCAATGGAAAGGCAAAGACTTATCTAGCCAATCCTACGCCGAAGAACACGCACTTAACGTCCCTGCGGCTAATACTCCTCAAAGCTTTGCTTGTCAGGTACAACACATTGAAACCAGAAATACGGCTCCCAATTTTGGCGAACAGGATGCGATCGTGTTCAGTCAATTCAAAATGAAACCCAAGCGAGAACAGTCTGAACTTGCCGATATTATCAGTAGACTTGAATTGCAAAAATCGGAAAACACCCTGAAATTATCTGCGTTTATC